>JBGQLF010000412.1:0-7958 GCA_041499985.1 Gemmataceae bacterium | reverse complement strand
GTGTCTGCGCCTTTTGGAAGGGTGGAGCCGGCGGGTCGGGGTCGATATCCGGCAGCAGATTTTATCCAATCGGTAGACTTGCCGCCAAACGCTCTCTATCCTTATCGTATGGATCAATCGCCGCTTACTTGTGCGTACCTTGGGGAAGTGGGACGGATCAATTAAACTGTGTGGGGAGTGCTCTCCAACTATGGCAAAAACACGCTCATCTCGACAGGGCGGCTTCTCGAGCCGGTGGTTTTGGATGATGGTGGCTTTCCTGGTGGTCGGGCTGATGGGAGCCGTCGGGGCGGATTCCGCTGCGACCTCCGCGACGGCGGGCGGGCACGCCTGGCAGCCGTTCAGCTTCCTAACGGACCCGACCTACAGCATGCTGGAACAGGTCGCCCTGATTCTCAACGTCGTAATCGCCCTGGCAGGGCTGGGCTATGCCCTGATGCTCGTCAAGGAAGTCTATGGCGCCGACACGGGCACCAGCCGGATGCAGGAGATCGCCCAGGCGGTGCGCGAAGGGGCCAACGCCTACCTCCGCCGCCAGTTCACCACGGTCGGCATCCTGATCGTGATCATCTCGGGCGTGCTGATCCTCACCAAGTATCCGTGGAGCCTGGCCGAGAATGATCCGGCCCGGTTCGAACACGTGCAGATCGCCGTCGGCCGGGGCATCGCCTTCCTGATCGGCTCGATCTTCTCGGCGACAGTCGGCTTCGTCGGCATGCGACTGGCCACGACCGGCAACCTCCGCGTTGCCGCCGCCGCTCGGGCCAGCTTCGGCAAGGCGCTCCAACTCGGCTACCGCACCGGCACGATCACGGGCATGCTCACCGACGGCCTCGGCCTGCTCGGCGGCTCCTTGATCTTCCTCTACTTCGGCGAGAAGGCGTACGAGGCGCTGCTCGGCTTCGGCTTCGGCGGCACTCTGCTGGCACTGTTCATGCGGGTCGGCGGCGGCATCTACACCAAGGCGGCCGACGTCGGCGCCGACCTGGTCGGGAAGATCGAAGCCAACATCCCCGAGGATGACCCGCGCAACGCCGCCACCATCGCCGACAACGTCGGCGACAACGTCGGCGACTGCGCCGGTATGGCAGCCGACATCTTCGAGAGCTACGAAGTGACCATCGTGGCGGCCATGATCCTGGGCTACGCCTCGTTCGGCCACAAGGGCGTGATCTTCCCCTTGCTGGTCCGGGCCATCGGCGTCATCGCCAGCATCATCAGCACTTACCTGGTGCGGGCCGGCGACAAGGGCTCGGTCAAGGAAGCGATGGCATCGATCAACGTCGGCTTCGTCGTCGGGTCGGCCATCAGCATCTTCGGGTTCATCGTCCTGGGCTTCTTCTACTTCCGATTTGACACGACCTACCCCACTTGGGCGGCCATCCAGACCTACTACACTAACGCACCGTGGTGGGTGACTCTCGGCTTTAACAGCCCCGACGACACCAGCCTGTTTGGTGGCGTGCTCGATATGCGGCCGGCCTGGACGTGCCTCATCGGCATCCTGCTGGCGGTCGGACTCAACCGCTGCACCGAGTACTGGACCGGCACCGAGTTCGACCCGGTCAAGTCGCTGGCCAAGAGCTGCCGTACTGGCCACGCTACCAACATCATCCAGGGTCTGGCCGTCGGCTATGAGAGCTCGGTCTGGGCGGTGATCATCATCGCCGCGGCCATTCTCGGCAGCGTGCTCATCTATGGCGGGACCAATCCGATCTTCATCGCCTACGGCGTTGCCATGTGCGGTATCGGCATGCTGACGCTGACCGGCAACACCATCAGCATGGACGTGTTCGGCCCGGTCGCTGACAACGCCAATGGTATCGGCGAGATGGGCTACAACAAGGACACGGATAACCGCGATTTGCAGCCGGGCGATCCGGGTTACATGACGCCGGCCGCGTACAAGAACGCCCGCCAGATCCTGGCCGACCTCGACGCGGTCGGCAACACGACCAAGGCGATCACCAAGGGTGTGGCGATCGGCTCGGCCGTTATCGCCGCCGTGTCGCTGTTCGCCAGCTTCATCGCGGTCATCGCCATCGGCTCGGAGGACAGGATCAGCGAGTTGAGCGGGAACATGAAACTGTTCAATGACGTGGCCGGAAAGCTGAGCGTAGCCGACCCGATGGTCTTCATCGGCCTGCTCCTTGGCGGCGCTGTACCGTTCCTGTTTAGCAGCATGACCATTCGCGCGGTCGGCCGGGCGGCTTACCTGATCGTACAGGAATGCCGCGCTCAGTTCCGCGACCAGGAGATCTGGGCTGGCACCAAGAAACCGAACTATGGCCGCGTGGTGGATATCTGCACCGCGACCGCCCAGCGGGAGCTGATCGGCCCGGGTCTGCTGGCCATCGCCACGCCGATCTTTGTCGGCTTCCTGCTTGGCCCGTACGCCCTTGGCGGCTTCCTGGCGGGCATGATCCTGACTGGCCAATTGCTCGCCGTCTTCATGGCGAACGCCGGCGGCGCCTGGGACAACGCCAAGAAGACGATCGAAGACGAACCGCGGACGGCCCTGACCGGCAAGGGGTCCGAAAAGCACAAGGCGAGCGTCACCGGCGACACCGTGGGCGACCCGCTCAAGGACACGGCCGGGCCGGCCATCAACCCGCTGATCAAGGTCATGAACATGGTCAGCTTGCTGGTGCTGACGCTCGTGATCCAGTACAACGTGGTCAACCCGAAACCAGGTGAGACCCGCACCGTCGGCGTTATTGTGCTGCTGGTGGCGCTGGCGGCGATCACCTGGGCGTGGTGGCAGTCGAAGAGCGAGTCGGCCGAGATGCGGCAAATGGACGAAGAGTTCACCCGCGCCGCCGCTGCTCCGATCGAGGAGCAGGAGCCGGTGGCCACGCATTGACAGTGCTGGGCACTCAAAGCCCACGGTTTGCAACGCGTGGACTTCCTTGGAACGAGTGTGGGAGGATGACAGCCCCCGGCCGACCGGCCGGGGGCTTTTTGTTCTTTCAAATCCCCAGAGGTACGGCCATTCCTGGAGAGACGTTCCGAACGATGATTCGTCATTTCCAGGGCGACTGGAGGATCCTTGTGTGACTGCTCTGCTTTGGGCTGGCATCTTCACGGACGAGCGCAGCGGCATGCTTCGCGCCATGCCCCTGCTGCTGGGGGTGCTCTGCGTGCTGGCCATCGCTTACCGCTACTATAGCGCCTTCCTGGCGGCCCGGGTGATGGCCCTGAATGATGCCAACGAGACGCCGGCGCATCGCTTCAACGATGGCCAAAACTACCACCCGACGAACAAGTGGGTGCTCTTCGGCCATCATTTTGCCGCGATTTCCGGAGCGGGACCGCTGATCGGGCCGGTCCTGGCGATTCAATACGGCTACATGCCGGGTCTGCTCTGGCTGGTCATCGGCGTCTGCCTGGCCGGCGCCGTGCAAGACATGCTCGTCCTGGCCGCCTCAGTACGCCGCGGCGGCAAATCGCTCGCTGAGATCGCGCGCAGCGAGCTGGGCCGGTGGGCCAATCTCGTCGTCTCGGCCGCCATTCTATTCATCGTGATCATCGCCCTGGCCGGACTGGGCTTCGTGGTGGTGAAGGCCCTGGGCGGCGAGGAGGTGCCTCTCGAAAAGGGGACGCGGATCTTTTTGCCCGAGGGCACACAACTCACCATGGAACGGCCCCAATCGGCGAAACTGCTGATCTACACCTTCCCCCAAGGCTGCCAGGTGAGCTATCCAGGTGCAGCGGTCGCTAGTGTGCGCCCGGAGTCTTTTGAGATCGACGTAGGGATTGATCAGGAGCTGACCGTCGATGCCAACCGCGCGGTGACCCTGCCGAAGGGGGCCGTGAACCGGGTACCTGGCAGCTCGTGGGGCACGTTCACCATCGCCTGCACCATCCCGATTGCTCTGTTCGTCGGCCTGTACATGTACAAGATTCGCAAGGGGCGCGTCGTCGAGGCATCCTTGCTCGGGGCCCTCGCGGTTCTCGCGGCCACGGTGGCCGGCAGCTGGGTTCCCGGGTCACCGCTGGAGCGCTTCTTCTCCTTGACCAAGGGGCAAACGATTCTGGCGCTGACTACCTACGGCTTCATCGCCTCGGTGCTGCCCGTTTGGCTGCTACTCGGGCCGCGTGATTATCTGTCGAGTTTCCTCAAGATCGGGACCATCGCTCTGCTCGTCATAGGAGTCCTGTTGGCCAATCCGGTGCTCCCCTGTCCGCCGGTGAATCAGGTGTTCGCCAACGGAGGCCCGACATTTCAGGGGAACATCTTTCCGTTCGTGTTCATCTGCATCATGTGTGGAGCCATCTCGGGATTCCACTCCCTGGTTTCGTCCGGCACCACGCCCAAAATGCTGGACAAGGAAACGCAGATCCGGCCGATCGGCTATGGCGCCATGCTGATGGAGGGCCTGGTCGGCGTGATGGCGTTGATCGCGGCGGCATCCCTGGACCCCAAACTCTATTATGACATCAATGTGGACCTGGCCCGGGTGGCCGACTACCAGGATCAGCTTCAGCAGCTCTACCACGATCTAGGCATTGGGGCAGAAGGCCAGGATCCCATGCATCGGGTGCAAGTCGATTCGGTGCAGCACCTCAACCTGGCCCAAGTGGAGACCCTGGTCGGTGGGGAATCGCTACGTGGCCGCACCGGCGGGGCGGTGACTCTCGCCGTGGGCATGGCGATGATCTTTACCGAATCGCTGAAGTGGACCGGCCTCACAGTCGCCGGTATCATGAAGTACTGGTACCACTTCGCCATCATGTTCGAGGCGCTGTTCATCCTGACAACCATCGACGCCGGCACGCGCATTGCCCGCTTCTTGCTCCAGGAGGCACTGGGCAAGGTGTATCCAAAGTTCGAGCGCACCGACTGGCTGCCGGGAGCCCTGATCGCCAGCCTCGTTGTCACGGCCGGCTGGGGCGCGTTGATTGCGACCGGTTCGATCAGCACGATTTGGCCAATGTTCGGCATCGCCAACCAGTTGCTGGCGGTCGTGGCTCTTAGCCTGGTAACGACGCTGCTGATCAACACGGGCCGGGCCCGCTATGCGCCCGTGACGATTCTGCCTATGCTCTTCGTTACCGCGACGACCATGACGGCTGGCGTGCAAATGGTCGGGTCGCAGTTTCCCGGTATGATCGCCAAGGGGCAACGTCTGGTGGAGGTGGGGCAGCAGCTGAGCGATGCAGCTCAGGTCGCCAGGGGCAACCAGCTCATGGTGTCCGGTCTCCTGAGCATTGTCTTTGCCGTTTTCGTCATCGCTTCAGTGGGCACGCTCCTCTTGATGGCGGCCAGCCGATGGGTGGCCGTGCTCGGAGGCTTCATCCCGCTGAGCGAGAAAAGCATAACGGGCGGCGTGGCCGACGGACGTGTCAGTTGAGGCTCGGCTGTGGAATCGTTGGGGGTACGAGACGATCCCACAGTTCCTCGGCCGGCGTCTCGAACAAGACTGTTGCTGAGGCGGGCACCACGGCCCAGACACCGGCAGCCAACTCCCCTTCCAGCTGATCAGGGCCCCAGCCCGCGTAGCCAGTGAACATGCGGTAGCGAAGCGACTGCCCCGGGGGTGGATCGGTGACGCGACTGATACACGAGGCATCGCCCAGGAAAATGCCCTTGGCCACTTCGCTCTTGGGCTGCTCGGCAGTGGGCTTGACCCAGTCGGCGTGCCCATGCAGCAGCATCAGGCCCTCCGACTCGCACGGCCCACCCGCGAAGACTGGGAACGGCAACCCTTCAGCCGATGCGGGCCGGTTTACCACCAGACCGAAGGCTCCTTCCGCATTGTGCTCCAGGAGCAAGACGACCGTCTGGCAGAAGGTGGACTCCTTGAGCATCGGCTTGGCCACCAGGAAGGAACCCGCGAAGGATGGCATAGCACTGCTACCTTTCCGGGGGGGCAGAAGAACGGATCCGTCGCCTTAAGCATATGCAGGAAGGGCGTCGAGATCGAGAGGGGCAAACTCCTGCCGGCGCCATTTTTCCACCGCCATCGCCGCCATGGCCGCGTTGTCAGTACACAGGGACAACGGCGGGATGAACAGCTCGGCGCCTTCGGCCTGGACCATGCCTTCCAGTGCGGCACGCAGAGAGCGGTTGGCCGCGACTCCTCCCCCGACGGCCAGCCGGCTCAGTCCCGTCCGGCGCAACGCCTGGCGGGATTTCTCGACCAACACATCGACGACGGCTTGCTGAAAGCTGGCCGCCAAGTCCGCGCGCCGGGAACCGGTCGGCAGCGGCAGGGGCCGCGCCCTATCCTGGCCGGAGACGGTGTACAATACCGCCGTTTTCAAGCCGCTGAAACTGAAATCGAGCCGGGGATCGTGCCAGAACGAGCGCGGGAAATGAAACGCCTCGGGATTGCCGGTCACCGCTTCCCGCTCCACCGCAGGACCGCCCGGAAAGCCCAGTCCCAGGATGCTGGCTACTTTATCGAACGCTTCGCCGGCCGCATCATCCAGCGTGGCCCCGAGTAGTTCGAAGTCCAAAGCGGTCTGGCAGTGGAACAAGCTCGTATGTCCGCCGCTCACCACCAAGCCGACACAAGGAAAGATATCATGTCCCGCCGCCAGCCGGCACGCATAGATATGCGCCTCAATGTGATTGACATCGATGAGCGGCACCTCAAGAGTCAGCGCCAGCATTTTGGCACAGCTCACGCCGACCAGCAGCGCTCCGACCAGTCCCGGGGTATTCTGCACCGCCACACAGCCGATGTCGTCGAGGCGGACTCCCGCCTTGCGGAGCGCCTCGTCGACAATAGGCAACAGGCGCTGCATATGGGCGCGAGCCGCAACCTCTGGCACCACGCCACCGAAGCGTGCGTGCAAGTCGGTCTGCGAGGCGAT
The DNA here is from genome assembly GCA_041499985.1 of Gemmataceae bacterium. GTDB lineage: Bacteria > Planctomycetota > Planctomycetia > Gemmatales > Gemmataceae > JBGQLF01. Next base: position 1,136 of record JBGQLF010000412.1, on the reverse strand, counting down.
GACATTGGAGAGGACCTTTGGCTCTTCCGTGAACACCGCCGCGGCAGTTTCGTCACACGAGGACTCAATGGCCAAAAAATACATACACACGATACCGGAGTGATTTTACAGGTCATGGAACACGAAACCCGTTCTCATGGCGAAAACGGGTTTTTGCGCTTCGCCTTTGAGAGAAAGCTTTGCACGGTGGTCAAGTCCTGGCGCTCAACTTGGCCGCCCGCGCACCCGACGTTGTGGGTTTCCCACTGCGCGCTTCAGCACCGGTTTCTTTGGACTCGGTGCCCTCGGCGGCCCAGTCTTGCCAGCGGGCACTCTGGCGGAAGAACGCGAGTGGATTGTCGTAGACCACCTGGCGAATCGCCGCCTCGCTATGGCCGCGGCGCTTCATTTCCTGAATGAATTCGGGTACGGCCAAAGGGTTCGACTTGCCCCAATCGCCGGCCGAGTTCGCCATGATGCGCTCCGCGCCGACCATTTCAAGAATATCGACGGCGCGTTCCGGCGTGCACTTCGTCGTTGGGTACAGCGTCATGCCACACCAGAAGCCGTTGTCCAAGGCCAGGCGCACCGTGTGCTCTTCCACATGGTCGATGCACACCCGGGCCGGGTTGACGCGACGATCCCCCTTGAGCATGTCGATGATCATCCGCGTGCCCTTGTACTTGTCTTCCAGGTGCGGCGTGTGGATCAAGATGAGCTCGTTCGTCTTCACTGCGAGATCGACGTGCTCCTGGAAAATGGTCGCTTCGTTGCGTGTATTCTTATTGAGACCGATTTCACCGATGCCCAGGACATTGGGCCGATCAAGGTATTCCGGGATCAGGGCGATCACTTCTCGGGAGAGCCGCACATTTTCCGCCTCCTTGGCGTTGATGCACAGCCAGCTGTAATGGCGAATGCCGAACTGAGCCGCGCGCATCGGCTCGACTTCGACCAGGTGGCGGAAGTAATCGCGGAACCCCTCGGCCGAGCCGCGATCGAAGCCGGCCCAGAAGGCGGGTTCGGAGAGTGCCACACAGCCACATTGCGCCATGCGCTGGTAGTCGTCGGTGACGCGCGAAATCATGTGAATGTGCGGATCGATGTAATACATGGCTGCTCCTCCACGGTGTCGGTGGTGTGACGCGGCCGGCGCC
>JBGQLF010000411.1:0-7960 GCA_041499985.1 Gemmataceae bacterium | reverse complement strand
TAAATTGGGGGGCCCGGGGGGGTCCAACCCCGTGGGGGGTAATTTTTCACATTGGCGGTTTTTGCGCGAATTTTCCAAAATTCCCCGCCACAATTCTGTGACCTGCCTTGGAACCATGCTCCGGACCGACCCAGTGCCTATCGTTGCGCGCCAAAGGCCGGCGCGCGGAAAATGGGCCTGTGTGCGCAACGACGGAGACACCGTGCACGCAACCTATCGCGGGAGAACCCGCCATACCCGTCGCGGGTCCTCTCTATAAGATGAGCAACGGATGAACGAAACGGCTCCAGGGGAAAGGATGATGCCATGCCGGCACGAGTCGTGTTGGCGATGAGCGGTGGTGTGGACAGCTCCGTGGCCGCCTACCTGCTCCAGCAGCAAAACTATGAAGTAGTGGGTCTGTTCATGCGTACCGGCGTCCACAGCAGCGCGGACGACACCCCCGCGCGCAAGAAAGGCTGCTGTAGCGCCCTCGATGCGGGCGATGCCCGTCGTGTGGCCGATCGCCTGGATATTCCGTTTTATGCGCTCGACTTTGAGCGCGACTTCAACCGCATCATCGACTATTTTGCGGACGAATACCTCGCCGGCCGGACGCCCAACCCGTGCGTGGTGTGCAATAACTGGCTGAAGTTTGGCAAGCTGTGGTCGTATGGCAAGCAGCTTGGGGCGGACTACATCGCCACGGGACATTATGCACAGGTCGTGGCCCGCGACGGGGATAGCGAACTGCACCGCGGTGTGGACCCGGAGAAGGATCAATCGTATGTGTTGTTCGGCATCCGGCGAAGTATTCTGCCGCACCTGCTTTTTCCGATCGGCGGCTACCGCAAGGAACAGGTCCGAGAAATCGCTCGCTCGGCCGGGCTCGGAGTCTCCGACAAGCCGGACAGCGTGGAAATCTGCTTTGTGCCGGAGGGCGATCACGGCGCTCTCATCCGCCAGCGCCGCCCCGAATTGGCGACGGCAGGCCAGATCGTTGATAGGGCAGGCCACGTGCTCGCCGAGCATGAGGGCATCGAAAACTTTACGATCGGCCAGCGCAAGGGACTCGGTTTCGCTGCGGGTCAGCGCCGCTACGTGCTTCAGATCCTGCCCGAGGCGCACCAAGTCGTGGTGGGCAACCGAGAAGAGCTACTGGCCACCGGACTGATCGCCTCCCGGGTGAATTGGCTGCGGGAAACGCCGACGCAGCCCGTCGCCTGTACCGCCAAGATCCGTTACCGGCACCTGGCAGCGCCCGCGCGCCTGCGGGTCCTGCCCGAGGGCGGAGCTCGGGTCGAGTTCACGGAACCCCAGAGCGCCATCACGCCGGGGCAGGCGGTTGTCTTCTACGATGGACCCCGCGTCCTCGGTGGCGGCTGGATCGAAAGTGCGTTCGCGCCGGTGAGCCTGGCGGAAGCGCCACCAACAGCCTAATTCGCCTCTACCACTCTCCAATACCTGGTAGCCAGGGCTGAGCCGCTGTTGTGGACGATGCCGACTTCCGCACCCGAGCGCGGCGAAGCCGTGGCCTCGCAGGCGGCGGACTGCCGGCCGGCGCCCCCAAGGTGAAGATCGGTCCGGGCTCGTCCTGACTGGCCGTTTGGAGCGAAATGGGAGCCGGCAACTCTGCCAGAACTGCGCCGGCCGCCTCCGCTGCCAGAGCCGGTCGATTGCACTCCCGGCTCAGGTGCAATTGCACCACTTGTTGCAACCGGCCTGGCGTCGAGAGGCGGAGCACCTCGCGCAGGAGGGCCGCGGCTTGCACGTTGGATAAGTGTCCGTGGTCACCCAGAACGCGGGCAATCAACTCCGGGGATCGGCCGCTGGCGCATTCCAGCTGCACGTCGTGGTTGAACTCCAGAGCAAGCAGATCGACATCGGCCAACGCCTGGGCCAACTCCGGCGTCCACGAGCCCAGATCCGCGGCATAGGCGAGCGTCGCGAATTGGCCAAAAAAATCCTTGGGTCCCTCGAACCGGAAGCCAAAAGTGGCCCCACCGTCATGCCGCAGCGGCAACGGCCGGCAGCGCAAGCCAGGCGGCAGGTGCAGCTCTTCACTCGCCTCGAAGGGGCGCACGAGATTCGCTCCACACAGCTGGCCAAACGCCGTTCCGTACGTCCGCAGGGCCGCATGGTGCTCGCGATGGCAGTAGAACGGGATCTGACGACGGCCGAGGTAGCGCAGGGTGGTTTCCTTCCAGTGATCGGAGTGGGTATGCGTCAGCAGGACGGCCTGTACGCTGTGCCAGGAGGCGCCGACGGCGGCGAGCCGGCTGGACAATTGGCGTGGGCCTAGACCCACATCGAGGAGGATCCCAAAGCCATCAACCGCGAGAAGGCTGGCATTGCCCGCACTGCCGCTGGCGAGGACCGTGAACTGCACCGGCATACCCATTCCTCTTGTCTACTCCCCTCAAGCCCGTGCCGTCCGCCGGCGCAAATGAAACCAACGGTCCACCGCGAGAGTACCGCCGCCGGTTAGAATGAGTGCCAGGCACATGACCAAGATGGCAAAATTGTACTCGTAGCCGTGCTGGAGGAGGGAGAATCCATTCGCGCCAGTGACCGTGTAAATCGCCCCCCCCATAATGAGGGCGATCCCGAGTGCGGCGAGCCGTGTCAAAAAACCAAGCGCCACCGCGATCCCGCCGATCAGCTCGCCCCAGGCGACGGCCATCTGGGTCGCGGCTGGGGGCGGTTCGGGCATGGCGTGCGCCCAGTTGGCACCGCCTTGACTGCCCTCCGTGGAGACCTTCTCCAGGCCGTGATAGATGAAGATAATACCCAGGCCAAGCCGTAACACCAAGGGCACGACCGTCTGCTTCATGATTCCATCAAGCATGGTAAATCCCCCCACGGTGCGGGCGATGCGTCCCCTCGATGTTATCCGGCAGGGCGTATCTTGTCAGGAGCAACCGTTGTCGCGAGGCGAACCATGTCCGGATTGTCCCGCTCGAACCCGACCGGCCGCTTTAGCGGGCTGGCTGGCAGCTACGCCAAGTATCGTCCCAGCTATCCTGAAGTCGCGCTGACCTTCCTCCTCGACCATTGCGGACTCCAGCCCGGTTCGCTCCTGATTGATGTGGGCTCCGGCACCGGCATCTCCTCGCGTCTGTTGGCCCAGCGTGGTGTCCAGGTGATTGGCATTGAGCCAAACACCGACATGCGCGCCCGCGCGGAGGTGGAACCGTTGCCGCCAGGCTGTCCGGTGCCTGTCTACCAAGACGGTCGAGCGGAAGCGACGGGCCTCGCGGCGGGGCAGGCCGATGTCGTGCTGGCGGCCCAGGCCTTTCACTGGTTCGACGCGGACGAGGCGCTGCGCGAGTTTCATCGCCTCCTCAAGCCGGGCGGCTGGACGGTGTTGCTATGGAATGAACGCGATGAAGCCGATCCCTTTACTGCTGCATACGGCGCCGCTTTCCGAGCGGTGCCCGGAGCCGCGGCTCTGGAGATGGCGCGGGGCAGTGCCGGTGTCGTATTGTTGAGGAGTCCCTGGTTCGACCATGCCGAATGCGTTGTCTTTCCACACGAGCAAGTGCTGGACCTCGACGGTGTGCTGGGCCGGGCTTTTTCCGCCTCCTACGCTCCCCAGGAACCGGCTCAGGCCGAAGTCTTTCGGCACGCCTTGGAAGAGATCTTTGCCCATTTCGCACGAGACGGGCAGGTCGTGCTGCATTATCAGACTTCGGTCTATGTCGGCCAGCGCCGCGCGATGACGTGACAATCCGAGTCCGTTCCGAAGGCCCTTCGCCGCGAAAAACGGCTCGGGGAAATCGGTGCCGTGTCCAGGCATGGTTCGTTCAAACCTGGGTGGCACGCCCTGAGTCTTCGAAGGGCGTGGAGCTACGGCAAACACGCCCTTCGAAGACTCATGGCGTGCCACCCAGAATCAGGCCCTTTGGAACCATGCCCGTGTCCATGGATGTAGTCATCGCGGATCTGCCCGGGCGCCATGGGGCTTGCGCATTCTCTGGCAGACGGTGCATAGACCCTGTGCAAGGGTTCTCGCAGTTCCGCTCGAACGGGATGCGAGAAAGGCGGCAGAACTCGTTTCTATCTACGGTTTTGCTCGGATCCAAAGCCGTTCGCAGTCACCGCTGCGCTCTTGGCACATGAATTGCTCCCAGAGTGCGCGGTGATCGTCCGTACCTGGTGGGGGCTGTCGACTCAAACCTCGAGGATTCCGCATGCTGTCGCCTTGAGCTCTCGTCTCGCCCGTGCTCGCTTCTCCGGCCTGTCTCCTCTCCTGGCTTGCCTTTTCCTCTCCACAAGCCATTCGCGGAGAAAGCACCCCGTTCGCGCAGGCTGCCCCTGGCGGCCGTCCTGCCACCGTCTCAACGGTGGGACTCGCTCTTACTGCGCCCTGTGCCCCCCTTCGCCGTGGAGTTGCTGCCCATGATTCAAGCTGTGCGTGGCCCGACGCTCGTGGTGGTTGGCACCGGGATGGCCGGCGCCAAGGTCGTTGAGGAAGTGCTCGCCCGCGCTCCGGACCGTTTCAATATTCGGATGTTCGGCGCGGAGCCACACGGCACGTACAACCGGATTCTGCTCTCCAGTGTCCTCGGCGGGTTCGAGCCCCCGAGCCGGCTCTGGCTCAATCCCCTCGACTGGTACGAGAGCCGGGGCGTCTGCGTCCATGCGGGCGTCAAGGCGGAGACCATCGATCGCCAGCAAGGGGTCGTCGTCGGCGCTGGCGGCAAGGTCGCGGAACCGTATGACCTGCTCGTCCTTGCCACCGGCTCGCGTCCCTTTGTGCCACCCCTGGAGGGGACGCGGCAAGAGGGCGTTTTCGTCTTCCGCACCCTCGAGGATTGCGAGGCCATCGCCGCCTACGCTCAGGAGTGCGACCGGGCTATTGTCCTCGGTGGCGGCTTGCTCGGACTGGAGGCGGCCCGCGGCCTGCTCAGTCATGGACTGGAAGTTACCGTTGTCGAAGTGGCGCCGCAGCTGATGGCCCAGCAGCTCGATGCCACCGGCGGTGCCCTGCTCCGGCACAAGCTCGAAGCGTTGGGCGTACGCTTCCTGTTGCAAACGTCGGCCACCCATGTGCTCGGCGAAGGCCGGGTGACCGGCGTGCGCTTCCAGGACGGCACGGCCCTGGCTACCGACCTGGTCGTCATTAGCTGTGGGATTCGACCCAATGTCGAGGTCGCCAAGGAAGCCGGCCTGGCGGTGGAGCGCGCCATCGTCGTGGATGATCAATTACGGACCTGCGACCCGGCCATTTTCGCGGTGGGCGAATGCGCCCAGCACCGCGGCCGGCTCTATGGCCTGGTCGATCCGGTCTATGAACAGGCGCGCGTGCTCGCCGATGTACTGACCGAAACTCGCCGCGAAGCGGTCTACGCCGGCTCGCGGTTGGCCACCACGCTCAAAGTCATCGGCGTGGAGCTGCTGTCGATGGGAGACATCCACGCTAGTGCTGCCGACTGCGAGGTGGTCAGCCATCTCGATCCGACCCGCGGGATCTACAAGAAACTGGTTCTGCGCGAAAACACTGTCGCCGGGGCCATCGTCCTGGGCACGACCGATCCGGGAAACCGCTTGCTGCACCTGTTCAAGAGCGGCGAGTTGGTGACCCAACCGGCCCTGGAGCTCCTCACTCCCGGGCTCGAGGCGGCCGATGCGGCGACGAGCGGGGCTGGAGTGGAGGAGCTGGCGGATGACGTCCAGATTTGCAACTGCAACACCGTCTCCAAGGGCCGTCTTGTCTCGGCCATACGCGATGGAAAATGTAGCATTCAGGCACTCGGCGAGTGTACCCGAGCGGGCACCGGCTGCGGCACCTGCCAACCGCTCCTGGGTCAGCTCATCAACGTCTACGGCAAGGACGCCGCGGCACAGTCCAAGACCCAGAACAAGATCGAGGTCATGAAGGAGGAAAAGGACGGCCTGGATGCTCTCCCCGATATCCACCACCGGGCGGCGACCGACAACTGGCAGGAAATGACCGAGGACGAGAAGCAGCGTGCCAAGTGGCACGGTCTGTTCTTCCGCAAGCCGACGCCGGGCAACTTCATGCTGCGCCTTCGCCTGAACGCCGGCCAAACTAACGCACGCCAGCTCCGCGTGATTGCCGACCTGTCGGATGAGTTCGGCAAGGGCTTCTGTGATTTGACCACTCGGCAACAGATTCAACTACGTTGGTTTACGATTGGCAACGTGCCGGAGATCTGGCGCCGGCTCGAAGACGTCGGCCTGCACAGTAAGCAAACCGGCATGGACAATGTCCGTGGCGTTTGTGGCTGTCCGGTGGCGGGGTTGACGCCGCACGAGCTGTTCGATGCTTCGCCGGTCGTTCGCCGTTTCACCGACCTGATCGTGGGCAACCGCGAGTTCACCAACTTGCCGCGCAAATTCAACGTGACGATCACTGGCTGCCTGGAGAACTGCTGCCTTACCGAAACGCAAGACATCGCGATGGTGCCGGCCTACCGCGAGCTGGACGGTCAGCAGGTAAACGGCTTCAACGTGTTGGTCGGTGGCAAACAGGGCTCGGGGGGATATCGGCCGGCGCTGCCGTTGAATCTGTTCGCGCGTCCTGAGGAAGCCGCCGACATCTGTGCGGAAATCACCCGGATCTTCCGCGATCACGGCGCGCGGGCTTCGCGCACGCGCGCCCGGCTGGCCTTCTTGTTGGAAGACCGCGGAGTGGCCTGGTTCCGCGCCGAGTTGGAGCGACGCTGGCGCCGGCCATTGCTCCAGGCGGGCACCGATCTCCGCAAGAAGCATCACAGCGATCATCTCGGGATCCATCCGCAGAAGCGCCCGGGATCGCACGACGAAGGACCCGGGCTGAACTACGTCGGCCTGCTCGTGCCGGTAGGCCGGATCACGACCGCCCAGATCCGCGGCGTGGCGGATCTGGCGGAACGTTACGGCAATGGCGAGGTGCGCGTCACGGTCGGCCAAAACCTGATCGTTCCGAACGTGCCCGAGCGCCTGATCGGCGCCCTGACGGAAGAGCCGCTCTTCCAGGAACTGCCCTATGACCCGTCGCCGATCCTGCGCGGCCTGGTCTCGTGCACGGGCATCGATTACTGCCACCTGGCCCTGATCGAGACCAAGGGCTGGGCAATCGAGGTGGCCCGCGAGCTGGAACGCCGCACCGCGGGCCGAAAGATCCAGCCCTTGACCATCCACTGGTCCGGTTGTCCCGCGGGCTGCGGCCTGCACCAGGTGGCGACGATTGGCTTGCAGGGCTGCCGGTCGCGAGTCAACGGCGAGGTAGTCGATGCGGCTCACGTGTGCGTCAAGGGCCAAATGGGTCCTCAGCCGGTCGTCGCGACGGATTTGATGTACGATGTGCCGTGCGACCGCTTGGCGGATGCCCTGGAGCCTTTGGTGAGCTATCTGCCCCGTTCCTGAGGATAACCCCTTCTCCCCGCCCTCATTCCTGTTCCCTACCGGCCGGCCGCCGTGCTATACTCATAGCCCAGTAGCCCAGAAAGGAACGCCTATGCCATTGTCCCGGGCCAACACCAGCGAAGTGGCCATTTTCAGTCGGGTCCTGGAACCCGATCTGGCAACCCTCTCTGCCCCGGCCGCACGGGCGTTCCTGACCTTCGACTTCAACCAGGCCGACAAGGACCGCATGCGCGAGCTGTCCGCCAAAGCCCGCGAAGGAACCCTCAGCCCCGAGGAGCAGGCCGAGATCAACAACTACGAGCGGGTCGGGCACCTTGTCTCGCTGATGAAGTCCAAGGCCCGTCGCTCCCTCAAGGGCAGTAACGGCACGAACCGAAAGGCCAAGACTCAGTGAGCACGCATGGAACGCGCGCTACAAGAATTCGTGTGGCAACGAGCAGGCAGCCGTTGCGAATACTGTCAGTTAGTGCGATTCGTTGGCTACCAACCACATCCTTGTGGGATCTGGGTAATAGCCGCAGGAGCTATCGCTCCTGACAACTCGACAACCGTGTGGGTGCAATTCCCACCCAGGAGGTGAACCTGTGACAGCGTGTCCCACTCCGTG
>JBGQLF010000410.1:0-7961 GCA_041499985.1 Gemmataceae bacterium | reverse complement strand
CATGGTCCACGGAGGACGACTCCCAGGTTTCCGAACCTCGAACGGCTCTACCTAACCAAGAGCGGCGTCGGCGACGAGGGCCGGGCCTCTGTCGGCCGGTAAAGTCATGTGCATCCCAGACGTCCCCGCACCCTCGGTGCCGACACGACCGACAGGACGCCGAAGTAGAATGAGTCCGGGTCGAACAGCAGACGCAGCGGCATCGCGGTCAGCCCCAGGGCGAACGGGACATGCCCCACCAGCTGGGGCGGGAGGTGGCCGACGGCCACCCGCGCCCGCGCCGAGCGCAGACACCACTCCCGCTTGATCCAGGTGAACACCTCCGCCGCTACAATAGCGAACAGATCCGACGGACGTTCCTGTAGACACTGAACGAGTGAACGCTTCGCACAAGCGTCGGGGGAGACAGCGATGAAATCATTCGCAACCGCGGTCGTCGCCGCGCTACTCGGCGGCACGCCTGTCCACGCCGAGCCGCCGCATTTCGGCGACGAGAAAGCGACCTGGCACGGGTTCGACCGCTACGACTTCTTGATGGACGAGGCGGACCTGTCCCTCAAGCCGTACAAGGCAGCGCCCGACGAGCGGACTGCCGTCCGGACCCAGGTGAAGGGCCAGTTGCGCTGTGTCGTCGTTGCCCCGAAGAAGCCAGCCGCCGGCAACCCCTGGTCCTGGCGCGGCTACTACTTCGACCACGAGCCCCAGGCCGAAGTCGAGCTGCTGAAGCGCGGCTTCCACGTCGGCTTCATCTGGTGTGACGCCGGCAAGCCCTGGGATGCTTGGTACGCCTTCCTGACCGAGCAGCACGGGCTGTCCAAGAAGCCGGCCTTCATCGGCATGAGCCGGGGCGGGCGCAACGCCTACACGTGGGCCACCGCCCACCCCGACAAGGTGTCCTGCATCTACGCCGACAACCCCGCCGTCACTCGGGAGGCCGTCGCGCAGCTGGGAGCGCTTGCCAAGGCCGACGTGCCGGTGCTGCACGTCTGCGGCAGCCTGGACCCGATCTTGGGTAACCACACGCTGCTCGTCGAAAGCCTCTACCAACAGCTGGGCGGGCGGATCTCGGTGATGATCAAGGACGGCGCCGCTCACCACCCGCACAGCCTGCGCGACCCCAAGCCGATCGCTGACTTCATCGAGCGCAGCGTGCAACCGGCAGGCGGCAACGCCCCGGCGTTCGTCGGCACGGCGTTCACCAAGACCGCGTTCTACGGCACCACGAGTGACTACCGCGAACTCCCGAGCGAGGGGACTTTCGTCGCCTGCCGCGGCCCGTGGTTCGCGCCGTCCTACGACCGCTACGACTTCCGACGCGACGGCATCCGGATGCCGGTCACCGTCATCATTCCGACGACCCCGGCGCCCGGGAAGCCGTGGGTGTTCCGGGCGGACTTCGTAACGCGCGACGCGGTGGTCGATCTGGCGCTGCTGGGCCAAGGTTTCCACGTCGTCACCGGCCCGATACCCACCGACACCGACGGCCCGGTCCTCCAGCAGTGGAACGCGGTGTACAAGCACCTGACCGACGCGGGCCTGTCGAAGATGCCGGTGCTGGCCGGGGCTGGCGGTGCGGCGGGCGAGGCGTACGCCTGGGCGATTGAGAACCCGGACAAGGTGTCGTGCCTCTACGCCGAGAACCCGATTCTGCGCAGCCACATGACGAAGGCCCAGCCGCTCGACCGCCTCGCCGTGCTGGCGAAGGCCGGCGTGCCGATCCTGCACGTCTGCGGCAGCCTCGACCCCTGGCTCGACAGTCAGACGCGCGCCGCGGAACGGCGTTACAGGGAGCTCGGCGGGCGGTTTACGGTCCTCGTCGAGGACGGCAAGGGGCATTTCCCGACCGCGCCAAAGGACCCGAAGCCGGTCGTGGACTTCATCCTGAGTTCGCGACGGTCGGAGCCATCGGTCCCGCCGTCCCCCGCGCCGCCGGGGCCTGCGAGGCCACGGCCGCGCGACTACCGCTTCGACGGTACGATGTCACGCGCGGTGCTGGAGAACTATCTGTCGCGGTCCATTTCGATGGAGGGCCTGCTCAACGGCCGGGGCGACCTCGACGACAATGTTCGCATGCTCAAGGCCGCGGGGGCCAAGTTCATCGGCCGGAGCCTCTGTCTGTGGACCGGCGAGGCCAACCTGCTGCGCAACCTCGAGCGGGCGAAGCAGCAGCTCCCCAAGGTCCACACGGCCGACCCCGACCTGATCCTGCAAGCGTGCATCTTCGAATCGGTCTCGACGCAGGTCGAGCAGGTCCCGGTCCCGGACTGGGCGTTCCAGGCGCTAGGCCGGCGGGTCGAGCAGCGGAACTTCTGCTACGCCGACATGCTCTACCCCGACGGCCGGCGGCGGAACCAGTGGGGACGCAACTCCTCCGTGCCCGACGTGAGCCGGCCGGAGACGAAGCTCTGGTTCTACTTCCTGGCGGCCTCGTACCTCGACCTGGGGTTCGAGGCGATTCACTTCGGCCAGGCCGAGATCATGAACGGCAACGACCGTGACCTGGAACACTGGTCACAGCTCTTGGGTCTGGTCCGGGCCTACGCGGCCCAGCACGCCCGCCGGCACCTGGTCCTGTGCGACGCCCACGTCCCCAGCGGCGGACTGGTCCGCGACGGACGGCTGCTGTTCGACTTCCACTCCTTCCCGCTGCGGATCATGGAAGTCCCGGACAAGCCGCAGGAGGCGGTCCTGAAGGTCGGCTTCTCCGACGGCATCTACGGCCGGAGCAAGGGTGGGGTGACGCCCAGCGGGTGGGCGTGCGAGCACCTGCCGTTTCTGGCGGAGATCGATAACTGGGGGGTGAGCCGGCAGCCGGGCCAGGCGGCGGCGGGGGGGATCTGGGTCTGGGGCTACGACGAGATCACCTGGTTCGCGCACCAGAGTAAAGAGTACCGGGCCAACTGGCTCAAATACGCCTGGGACTGGGTTCGCACCACGGACAGTAACGGCTACCTGCAAATGCCCGGCAGCCGGACGATGCGGTCGCCGCGAGACGGCAAGCGGTGGTACCATGCCAACACCCCCAGCCCGACCGTCCCGGACGGACTCGGCGACGAGGAGGCGATTCGCGCCATCTGGGCGGCTGACGCGGGAGGTGGACAGTCCAAGAACTGAAAGGTACGGACTGCATAGATTTGAGCAATAAATCGGCCAGACCCGTGGGAGCGAAGTCATGTACTTCAAGCAGGTCCTGAACGAACGCTGTGGATGGGCGCCGTGGGCCGGCCCGACTTCGGCGGGGGCGACGCGGGCGCGCCGTACGATAGCCTGACGCGACTGCTGCGGCTGCCCGACTGGGTGGCGGTGTTTCCCGGCCACTTCGAGGGGCCGTGCGGCAAGGGGATGTGCGGCCGCCCGGTCTACCTGATCTGCCAGGGCGGGTTCCGCTCCTTGCGGGCAGCGCAGTTCCTGCGCCAACAGGGGTTCGAGGACGTGGTCAGTGTCAAGGGCGGCACCGAGGCCTGGCGCGCGACCGGCAAGCCGCTCGCCCAAGGTGACGCCCGCGCCGCGCCGCCCCGCGTCGTCGAGACCGAATGGACCCATGCTGGGGCCAGCACGTATGTCATCTAGGCAGCCCCAAGGGTAATCGCAGCAGGGACCATTTTGGCAGCACGGCGGAACTTTTGCATTGGAACTCGTATCCTGGCCATTTCCGCCGCGATCTCGCGGCAGTGTTGTTGTTCGCTGCGGTCCGCCCCACCGCGGTCGATGGGACCGGAGAGCGCAACATCGCGAGCCAGTTCGCATTCGGTGGGGCGGACCGCAGCGCGCACGGCAATTGTCATTTCCAGGCAAGACTGCACCAGTAAAATATTCTGGGGAGGTGGTTGCGACGATTCAAGGAATTAGGATCCACACGCGTCGCCGGCCTCTGGACAGAGCGCTCCTCAACATTTGGGATTGGGAAAAGGGGAAGAGCACGAAGGGAGCTGTGTCGGTGAACCAAACGGAAATGCTTCACCAAATGTGCCATGAGGTGCTGGCCGAAGCCGACGTCCGGGTCATTTGCAAGAACCGAGGGCTTCCGAACCAGGCTGCGTCTTCACGTCTGATGCTCGAAAGCCTGTTCCTCTCGGATGTGGGCGTGGCCGTCGCGATGTGTACGCTCGATCGTATCGAAATCGCTCTGCTACACCTGCTCAAGAGCCAGGACACGTCCGTGGACGTTGCCTTCTTCCGCCGCCTGAATCCGCCCCAAAGCAAGGGCTGGTCGTATGGCACGTTCTCGCAGCGCTTTCAGGGGGTGTTCTCCAGGGTGAAAGACCGGCTGGTGCGTGGGGGAATCCTCCTGCTCGCGCTCGCCCCGGAATCGTTGACGAAGACGACGAAAATGGAAAGGTGGCAGTTTGCCCTGCCGGTGCAATTCGCACGCCACCTGCCGCCGCTTGTTGAGTCCGCCAAACGCCTGAGCGGTGAAGGAGACTGGCGCAGGGATGCGGCCCGGGAGAAGCTGAAAACGGCTGTCCGCCAGGGGGCCGACCGGGAAACCAAAAACGACTGTGTCGAGATCGTTGACGGCGAGCTGTGTTGGGGCGGTCAGCCGTTCCGATCCGACCGCTTGGTTCAATGGCAGAAACTCCAGTGGCAAGCGGAGATGGCCACGGCAAAACACCAGAAACAGGTCAACCCGTACACCTTGCCGCCTGCCGAGGCGGTGCTTCGCATTCTCGCTAGCCTGGAGGCCGGCCTCTGGAGCGATGCGGACGCGCTGGCCGTACCCCTGGAGATCTTTTGCGGATCCCAGGTCGATGCCGGAATGGTGTGCGAGAGCGGCTGGCGCTGGGGCTTCCTGGCGAGGCAGGAGGCCGAGAGCCGGATGTGGTATCGCCTTGCTCCGCCTGCGGCCGCGGATGCTCCGCCGGATCGGTATCTGGCCGTCAGGGGCGACGAGGGCGTTGCCGTGGATCTGGACGCCGTTCCTTTTGACGCTCTCGAAACCCTGGTGCGGATGTCCGACCAGCGGCCTTTTCCCGGAGGGCGGCCACTCTTGCTGGTCACGCCGAACCTGGTCAAGCTCGGTAGGACGGCGGACACGGTCGCGGCGCTCCCCCTGTCCGACTGGCTCCAGAAGAACGCGCGGGCGTTTCACCATGCCTTCGAGATGGTACGGCAACGCCGCGGCAAGACGATCCTGCACGAGAATCTGTCGGTCGCCCGCGTCGGCGACCTGAGCTTGAAAGTCGCCCTGGAAAAAGCGCTGGGCAAACGCATTGTGCCGCTGGGCGAAGAGTTCCTCGCTTTTCCCTCCGAGGCGGTTGCCGAGGTCAAACGCCTCGTGGCCCAAATGGGACACGTCGTCAAGGAGGTGGCCCATCGTGAACCTTGAGTCCATCGACGTTGCCCTGATGGACGTTGCCACGGAGTTGCCGGACCTGCGACGAGACCTTCACGTCTTTGTCGATTACGTCCGTGCGCGCGAGATAAAACGCTCGCACCGGGGGAATGCGTTGAGCAAGGCCGATGCGAAACGACTTGCCAAGCTCTCCTCGGACCCGGATGCGGTGCGGGAAGTGGACGAAGAGGGCTCTTCGGCGTGGATCGACTTCGTAGATAAAATTTCTCTTCAGCTCGGCTTTGTCCACTACAATACCAAGGGCCAATACGCGGGGTACACCAGCCAGGAGCCCTCGTTTCCGGACAACTCCATCGAGTTCCGGGCGAAGCCCTACGAGCAGTTCCTCGGGGCGAAGGCCGCGAAGCAAGAAACGACGCTCCTGGAATTGCTGGTCCACGAGGGAGGACAGGGCTCGGCCAGCGAGTTCTATCGCCGGGGCGTGCTGGGGCGGTTGGAGGGGTTCAACTTTTGGGGATCGGCGGTCGGCGTCATACCCACGCTCGATTTCCTCGCGGTCCGCCGCTTCCTGCTGGGGCTGCTGGCTGAGTGTCCCTGCGGTCAGTGGCTGAGCACGGCCTCGCTGGTCGAACATCTGAAACACCACCATCGTTATTTTCTCATTCCCGCGAAACCACGGCTCAAGAACGAGCACGAGGCCAGGTCCGGCCGCTACGGCAACTTCCACGAGAGCAAGGAAGCGTGGGGGCACGAGATCGACGTCCACGAGAGCGATCCGGACGGGTTCGAGCGGGTCGAGGGCCGATATGTCGAGCGGTTCCTGGAGGGTGTTCCGTTGGTGCTCCGCTATGTCGATGTGGCGTATGCGCGGAAGCCCCCCCGGGCTATTTATCCCTCGCTGGGCTGTCTGAAGGCCTTCCGCGTCAGCGACCGGTTGCGCCGTGCCCTCGAGGGGCGCATCGCCGAACCGCGGGTCACCGTGACTCCCAATTTCGACGTCCACGTCATTGCGGAAACGTACCCGGCGGGCATCCTCGCCCAGCTGGCGCCGCTCTGCGAAATGGTGTCGCAAGGAACGTCCATCGTCTTGAAGCTGACAAAACAGAAGGTCGCGGCTGCCCGGGCCGTTTCTCCCGACCTGGACGCAGCCGGCTTGTTGCGGGCGCTGAGCGGCGGCGCGTTGCCGGCGAACATTGTCCACGAACTATCCGCCTGGTCGGAGCACGGTGAGAAATTCGCGTTGTATGTGAACTGTTGCGTGCTGGAAACCGACCAGGACCTGTCAGTGGCCGATCCGTTCACGGTCGAGCGCGTTGCCGCGGGGATCCGCCTGGTCCGCTCCCCCGGCAAGCTGTTCGACGAACTGGAACGCCGGGAACTCATGCCGGTGAGAATCAAGCACGGCGACCAGGCTTTTGCGCCCCTGCCCAAAAGCGCGCGGACCCGTTTTCCGAAAGGATCGGCGGGCCGGGAGAAGCCGCGTGAGCCCAAACCATGCGTGACGCTGACCCGTATGACGCGGGTGCAACTGGTGTGTCCGGATCGCGAGCTACTAGACAAGCTCCACTGCCTGCTTCTGGAGCGCCAGTGTCCGGTCGAGATTGATCGCCCGAACCTGACCCTTACCTACTCCAAAGAGTACGAGTCCGCCGTAGCCAACGCGATCCGGCAATTGAAGACCGAGTATCAGCTCGAGATCGAAGACATTTCTTCCTGATGGAAAAACGGAGGTGCGGCCGGGCGAGATGCCGAGGCCGACAGGATGGACGATTTGAAGAAGGTCAAGCTGCCCACCGCCGCCGAAGGGACCGCGCTGAAGAAGAAACGGACCCGCGAGAGCAGATCGACTACCTGTGTGAACGGCTGCGGCTGCTGAACTGCTTCCAGATGGGCCAGCCGGGAGGGTCCTTTCCTGACGAGAAGCAATACGCCGAGCCTTGCGGGATGGAGGCGAACGCCTCGTGGGGGTTGCCCAAGTCTGCTCGGAGCAGGGACCGTTGCGCGCGTCGGTGTGATCGCCCAGGTGGCCAAGTCAAAATCCGTAGCGCGCAGCGATCCGACACCCTGGTGGCCCGTGCGTGGTTCGTTGTCCGCATCCACTCTTCCAAATCGGCCCCTGCTTTCTCTTCGCTTCCGCGTACTCCGGACGGTCGGCAACCTTGCTTAGCTCATACGGGTCCGTCGCCACGTCGTATCGCTCCTCCGCCGGCCGTCTTCCGCAGGAGAACTGGAAGGCCGGGCGATTTCGGGTCGTCACCACGTTGCAGCACTACGTCCTTGCTCGGACCGCCGTCGATGTTGTCGACGGGACCGCACCTGGTTTGGGACCCGCAACGATTGCAGGTGAACTATCGGTCCTCCCAATCGTCATATTGGTAGCAAGCCCCCGTCGTCGTGGCGGAGGCTGTCCTCTCTCAAGGTAGCAGAGATCGTGCCATGAAGCAGCTGGCGTGCAGTCTGGCCCTGGTGTTGTTGCTGGGGACAGTGGTCGCGGCGGACGAGGTGGGGTTTGTCGAGGACTTCGCTCTGGCCCGCGATCGCGTGGCGGCGCTACGGCAGTTGATTCCAGGCACTGAGGATTACTATTACTACCACTGCCTCCACTACCTCAACACCGAACAGTTCGCCAAGGTCGCGGAACTCACCCGGCCCTGGCTCGAGCGCTTTG
>JBGQLF010000409.1:0-7965 GCA_041499985.1 Gemmataceae bacterium | reverse complement strand
CTGCTCGTGGGCCTCGCTCTGCACTCGGGCGGGGCGGGGTAGCAAGAGATTGGTCAGGGTCCTGGAGCCTGTGCACTTTGCTCGTCCGCATCGGACCACTTGAACGAATCGGTTTCAAAAACCTGACGAGCCGGCGGGTTTATCCCGCCGGGACAAGCCCGCCGGCTCGTCAGGTTTTTGAAATGGTCTCTTAGCGCCGGCGGCGCGGCCGGCGGTGACGCAGGGCGTCGAGGCGCTGGTTGAATGACGGCAGGTCCAGGGCGAGTCCGAGAATATGGGCGAGAGCTTGATCGCCAATGCAGACCACCAGGCTGCCGTCGCCACGGTCCACGATCCAGGCATCGCCCTGGAGCCGGAGATCCAATGGGGACGGCCGGACCTTGCGAACATGCAGCCGCACGCGGGATTGGCCGATCCGGGAACGAATGTGCACGGGTGGATGAGTGGATGCAGGGAGCATATGGTTCTCTTTCCGGGAAGGCCTCGAACCCCGCCGCAGCCAACCCACTTGGGACCCTGCCAGGACGGAGCAAGTGCACGTCGGAGGCAAGAAGCGAATCGGATGCCAAGCCATGCGGAAAAACTCAAAGGAGCGAAGAGACGACGAAACAGCTACCGCCATAATGTTTTGCAACTTTGCCGTCACGCCAGCACGCGCCGCCGAGCGCATCTCGGACTGTTAACTTTTTGAACAAACCATTAACGAAGTGTTCACTTGTGGAACAGTGCCGCTGTGCAAGAACCCGCTTCAACAAGCCCGAAGCGCCAGCAAGGGATCCCTCGCTGGCGCTTCAAGCTCGTAAGTCTACCGCTCGGCCAACCTCTGGCAATCCCTGTTGACAAGCTTCTACGCCATGTAGTAGCATGCGCCTCAGTACTACATTCTGTAGGAGTGACACGCCGTGGTGTGCGTAAGGGAGTGAAAGCTGTGGCAGCACGTCCGCCTTCCATCGGCGACCGGGAGCTGGAGATCCTGAAAGTGCTCTGGGAACACGGTCCGGGCACGGTGCGCGAGCTCGACGCCGTGCTGCGGCAGCAGGGGGTGGACTACAAATACACGACCGTGTTGACGATGTTGCAGCGCCTCGAGGCCAAAGGGTATGTGCGGAGCGACAAGAGCAGCCCGGCCCATGTGTTTCACGCGGCCGTCACACGCCAGAAGTTGCTCCGCCTCCGCTTGAAGGACCTGGCCAACCAGCTCTGCGAAGGCACGGCCACGCCGTTGGTGCAGGCGCTGGTGGAAGGACACCGGTTCACGGCCGAAGAGATTGATCACTTTCGCCGCTTGCTGGATGAGCTGGAAGACAAGTGAGGGATCAGGGATCAGGGATCAGGACTGAGTACCTGATCCCTGATCCCTGCGCAGCTCGCCCTCCACAGAGGTTGAACGCATGTTCTGGTGGTTGGCACAAAACACGTTGATGGCTGCGGCCCTGGCCGCCCTCGTGGCTCTGCTCTGTCGCTTGGGACGCTTCCGTCCGTCCGTCCGGCATGCCCTGTGGCTGGTGGTGCTCATCAAGCTGCTGATGCCGCCCGGAGTGCAATGGCCGTGGCCGCTCCCCCCTGTTGGATCCACGTCTGGGTCGATGGCCGTCGTGCCGTCGGAGCTGCACCCTCTGGCGGAAAGCGTTCTTTCCCTCGGCGACGTACCTGAGCTGTTGCTGGTCCACGAGGAAGCCTTGCCAGCCGCTGGCGAAGTCTCGTCGCTCCGCGTTGAAACGGACCCTGTGGCAGCTCCCTCGGCGGAGCATTCCGCAGAGACGGCGGCGACCGATTGGCGAGCCGTGAGCGTGGCGCTCTGGCTGGCGGGAACGCTGAGCCTGGCTGTTGTACAAGCGATCCGCATTATGCGCTTTCGGCGCTTACTGGCCCGAACGCACTCGGCTCCGTCGTGGCTGGTGAGTCAGCTCAAGGAACAGGCCGCCAAGCTTGGCGTGCGGCCGCCGGCGCTGCGGGTGGTGCCGGACCTCGGCTCGCCACTGCTGTGGAGCCTGGGCAGGCCGCAGCTGTTGTGGCCGGCGTCCTTGCTCGAAGGCTTGCCGGCGCACTGCCGGCGCAGTGTGTTGGTGCACGAATTGGCTCATCTGCGACGACGCGATCACTGGGTCGGCTGGCTGTTACTGCTGGCCGAGTGCGTGTGGTGGTGGAATCCGCTGTTTTGGTATGTTCGCCGGCAGTTACACCAGAATGCGGAGTTGGCCTGCGATGCCTGGGTGGTGGCGATGTTGCCGGGAGACCGCCGGGCGTATGCCGAGGCGTTGCTGGAGGTATCCCAGTTGGTGTCCAGGGTGGCCGCGCCGGTACCTGCGTTGGGGATGAGCCGCGGCCCCCGTCAGACATTTGAGAGGAGACTGACCATGATTATGCGCGAACGCGTTCCGTGTCGCCTGCCCTTCGGAGGATGTCTGGCGATCGGGCTGTTGACGCTGATCGCCTTGCCCGGCTGGTCGCTGGGACAGAAGGCCGACGAACCCAAGAAGGAACCGCCACCGGCGAATTACTACTATGTTCCGGTCACCGACCCAACGGTGCCCTCCGGAGCACGATACGAGGTGTTCGTGCAAACGCCTCCCACGGCGCTCCAGGCCCAGCCAGCCGCCGGCACGGAACGCGAGCGGAAACTCCAGGACCTGGAGCGGAAACTGGAAGTGTTGCTCAATGAAGTGAAAGCACTGCGTGGCGCCAACCCGGCGGCACCGCTCCCGACGATGGGAGCGAGTTCTTATCCCACGACGCCGCCGCCAGCCGTCGTGCCGCCCCCGGCATCGGGAGTACGTTATCAACTCGCAGCGCCGCCATATCAACTCACAGCGCCGCAGCAGGTCGTTCCCGTGCCAGTGGTGCACCGCCGCGAATTCGTGTTCAACCAGCCAGCAGGCGATGCCGCGATGATGCTGCTCTCCCGAGCCACCTATAAGCTGCCGCGCGCCAAGGCCGAAGCCTTGGCCGCGTTCCTGCGCGAGCACGTGAAGGCCCGTGTCCTGGAGAACGCGGTAGAAGGCAATAGCCTGATCGTCACCACCACGCCGGAAGCGCAGGCAGCCATCGGTCAGATGATTGCCTTGATGCAGGGAAGTTCGTCCCCGAGGCCGCCCGCGACGAAAGCAGCTCCCGAGGCCGCTACTCCAGCCGCCGACAAACCACAGTTCTTCTTCCGCCTCCAGGAGAAGGAGCAGGATACGCAACGGAGTCCGATCAACAAGCTTGAGAGGGAGCCCGAAGAGAAAAGCGATCAGCCGCGTCGTCCTTGAAAGCAGATGGCGAACACCGAGACCCGGAGGAGCTTCCGGGTCTCGGTGTTTGGCTGCCAAAAACCTCACGGCGCTTTCGCCCGTTCCAGCCAGATCTCGGCTTCCAGGTGATAGAACTCTGCTTGCTTGAGATCTTGGATCGGAACTCTGCCCGCGTCAAAGCGTGCTTGGGTCAATTCGTACACTTTCTTCATTAGTTTCGCATGAGCTTCCAAGGCGGCAACCTGGGCTGCCTTGTCCTGCTTCAGCTCCTGTTGCGCCCTCAGGGAACGCTGCGCCGCGCCGTAGAACTCCTCGAAAATACCATGGCCCGCCAGCCACTGCCTCCTGCGGGCATCCAATTCGGCTTCGGCCGCTGCGGCTCGCGTTTCAGGAGGGCCTGGATATGTTCCTCCTTGGCCTTCTGTTGCAAGTCTTGTCAGAAAACA
Source organism: Gemmataceae bacterium (assembly GCA_041499985.1). Classification (GTDB taxonomy): domain Bacteria; phylum Planctomycetota; class Planctomycetia; order Gemmatales; family Gemmataceae; genus JBGQLF01. Next base: position 4,286 of record JBGQLF010000409.1, on the reverse strand, counting down.
AAAAAAACGCTTGATGGTCTTGCCTCGGCGAATCTCGAACAATATGCTTCTGTCTAGTTATCTCTCTGGAACTATATCGGATGAGTCAACAAGAACCGCGTCACCATAACCTCTGGTCTCTTACGGTGTTGTGCTTGCTGCGGGTGCGCCCGATGCACCCTTATGAAATGCAACGCCGCATCCGCGAATGGCACAAGGACGAGTTCCTGGACCTAAAGCGCGGATCGCTTTACCACGCTATCGAACGACTGCGGCGGGCCGGCTGCATTGATCCGATCGAAATCAGCCGTGAGGGAAAGCGGCCTGAGAGGACTGTCTATCGACTGACCGAGGAAGGTGAGCGGCAAATGCTCCACTGGCTGCGTGAGATGCTGGCCAAGCCGGCGCGGGAACCCGGCCAATTCTTTGCCGCGCTCAGCTTCCTTCCCGCAGTGACCCCCGAGAGTGTTCTGGCCCAGCTTCAGGAGCGCGTGGGTCTACTCGAAGCGGAGATCGCCAACCTGGACATGGTGCTGAAGACCATGATTCCGAAGATCGGCCGGCTGGTCCTGGTCGAAGTGGAATATGCACGGGCGATGCGCCAAGCGGAGCTGGCATGGGTTCACACGCTGCTGGAGGATCTCCGAACAGGCCGTCTCACCTGGGATCCGCAAGCTTTGTGCCGGCTGGCCGCGGAAATGCCGCTGCCAGAGCAGACGCAACACGAAATGGGCTAGTCCCGGTCTGCTCCCGGGTACTAGATTGTGCCGACCATTCCTGGAGAAGACAGATGCAAGCGAACACGACATTGGCTGACCCCAAGGAACCGACCCAGCAAGTCGCGCCCGATCGGGCGACACCTTCTCGCCTTTGGCTGGCAGTTGGCCTCATCACCGTGTTTTGGGTGCTGTTTGTCGTTGTCGCCAGGCTCGAGAAGCCCTACTTTATCGGCTTCTTGTATAGCATGGCCGCTCCTGCCGTGCTCAGTCTCCTCTTCTTTGTGTGGTGGTGGACCAACCGCCGGATACGCTTCGGGCAGCGTCTCTACGGCTTCGTCCTCGTCGTCGGGACGGGAGTGCTGGTGGCACCGTTTTGCCACAAGTCCATCTGGTTTAACCTGCCCACGCTCGGCCTGCCGGTTGTGCTGACGGGTTGGACCCTCTGGATGCTCTTCGTCAAGAAGACCGCCTTCTCCTGGAATCGGCTGGGCCTGCTGGTCCTGGTCGCGCTCACCTGGGGATGCTTCACGCTGGTTCGCATCGACGGCGCGGATGCGGACTTGCGGGCGGACATCCGCTGGCGCTGGAACCCGAGCGCGGAGGACCTGTTCCTGGCCGAGAAGGCTCGCACGCGGGACAAGGAACCTGCTGGCCAGGCTTCGGGTCTCCAGCCCATCCTCTCCCTGACTCCGGGAGACTGGCCGGCGTTTCGCGGGCCCGATCGTGATGGCGTGATCCACGGGGTCAAGATCGCCACGGATTGGAACACGGCTCCTCCCAAGCTGCTCTGGCGACAACGGGTCGGTCCGGCATGGTCCTCCGTGATCGTGATGGGCGATCGCTTATTTACGCAGGAACAGCGCGGCGAACAGGAGACGGTCGTTTGCTACGAGGCCATGACGGGGAAAGAACTGTGGATCCATGAAGATCCTTGCCGTTTTTGGGAGGCCGTGTCGGGCGCTGGCCCTCGAGCCACACCCACGTTCGCGGACGGCCGCCTCTACACGCTGGGAGCGACGGGAATCCTGAATTGCCTCGATGCCGTGACGGGCAACCGCCACTGGTCGCACGATATCACTGTGGAGGCTGCCGCGAAGGCACCCCTCTGGGGCTTTTCGGGTTCTCCCCTGGTCGTCGAAGGACTGGTCATTGTCTTTGCCGGAGGTGAGGAGAACAAGCACCTCCTGGCCTATCACACGCAATCAGGGGAACTGGCCTGGACGGCTCCCGCGAGCCCGGGCAGTTACAGTTCGCCGCAACTGACGACGATCGGCGGCAAGCGACAGTGTCTGCTGCTGGGCGACCATGGGCTCACGGCCGTCGATCCCGCCACGGGCGCCGTCCTCTGGCAACACGGTCCCGCCACGCCGGGAGCGCCGCGCGTCGTGCAGCCACATCTCCTTGGCCAGACGCAGCTCGTTGGCACCTTTGCGATCACTGGATTAGCGCTGATCGATGTGACGCGCGAGGGTGAGGAATGGAAAGTCGCTCCAGTCTGGGCGACGACGCAAATGAAACCGGAGTTTCCCGATTTCGTGGTGTACGAAGGCCACGTCTACGGATTCGATGGCAGCGTTTTCTGCTGCATCGATTTGGCAACGGGCAAGCGTAGCTGGAAAGAAGGTCGTTACGGCCGCGGACAGGTCATGTTATTGGCCGATCCTTCGCTCCTGTTGGTCCTCACGGAAACCGGTGAGGCGATTTTGCTGGCAACCAATCCGCAGCGCCACGAAGAACGGGGGCGATTTCGCGCTCTGGAGGGGAAGACCTGGAGCCATCCGGTGATTGCCCATGGACGCCTCTATGTTCGCAATGCCGAAGAGATGGCCTGTTATGAGCTGGGCGGCTACTGATCGAGGAAGATCCGATCCCTGGAACCGAGGTGTGCTGGCGCAGGGCGCCGCCAGCACATCCCCTCTGGAGCAATCTGCCGTCCCTTTTTCGCCAAACAGCGACGGACTTACTGATTCGAGATCACTTCACCACCACGGGTGGTACTGAGCGCTCTCCAGATATTGATATCAATACTCTGCTGCACGAAGCGGACGCTGCCATCGCCCATGACGGCTTGCACGCCGCCCGCGTGCCGGCTCCGCGCCGCCAAGATGTTCCATTGGCCGCCATTATCGACACAGGGCAAGTTGTTCGCCGGCTGATTGATGCAATTCTGCGTGACAATGTCGGGCGAGGAGCTGTTGGGCCCGTATACGGTCGTGAACTGTGCCCCCGGTGCCCACCACGAAAAGCCGCGCAGATCGGTACCCGTCCCTTGCACCGTTTCCGAAACCAGCATCGTGTTGCTGGTGCCATCGGTGATATCGGCGAGTTTGAAAATCTGCGGCGCCCAGCCGAACGGTGCTCCCAGGAAGGCCAGCGTGACCGGGGTCGTGATGTTGACCTGGTAGTTGTTGGTATTGCCGTAATTCACAACATAGTTGTGTGACGTAACGGCATAGGTAATGCCGTTGAACGTGGCCGTGATGGCGCCAGGGTTTGGCGTGTCGCTGGGGCAGGTGAGAACCTTGAGGTGCTTGCTGGTCACGTTTTCGACATTGGGCGAGTCGCCGTAGCGCAACCGATTGGTGGTGCCGGTGATGGCCCTACCGGAGTTGTCGCTGCCACCTAGGTTCACATAGCCTCGGAACATCGCGTCCTGCTCGAGGTACGGCAGGATAAGCGTTTGCCAGTCCCCCCAGCAGCATCCCCGGGCCGTGGCGGATGTGCCCGGAGCGGTGCCGACTTGAGAGCTGCCCGGCCCCTCGCCATAGGGTAACTTCCCATAGGTGTCATGGTAATTGTGCATGGCCAGGCCAAGCTGCTTGAGATTGTTCGTGCAGGCCATGCGACTGGCGGCTTCGCGGATCTTCTGCACGGCCGGCAGCAACAGGCCGATGAGCACCGCAATGATCGCGATCACGACGAGCAGTTCAATCAGCGTAAAACCACGACGACGCCGACACATGCTCCACCCCTTTCGTTAGGAAAACAGAAAATGAGTCCCCTGTGACATCCTCGAAGCGGTCCCGCGAATCAAGGCTCTACGGCCCCGGTCTCAGTCCACCTTGAAATCCAAGGTATTGGATCCGTCTTTTTTGACTTCGGTAGTGAGGGTCGTACGGACGTTGTATTTCGCCTGGATGCGTTCTTTGTATTGGGTGGCTCCGGATTCGCCGGGAAGCTCGTCGGAGCGCACTTTGGCTCCTTTCTGGTCATAGGACCACACCGACACCTTATAGGCACCGGGTACCAGCCCGTTATCGCGCTTGATAGAGTACTTGCCGTTTTCGATCACCGCGCCGGACTCTGTAGGTCCTTTCTCTACAGGCACGAACTGGATGCGCCCCTGGTCCAGGGGCTGGCCCTTGAACAGGACAGTACCCGAGACCGCTTGGCGACCCATGGGATCACTGCTACAGCCCGCCAGCACGAGCAGTGCCAGGATCAGGAGGATGCCGCGTCGCCAGCCCAGCAAGAGCATGATCACGTTGTCCTTTGCTAGAAACCGTAAACCGATTCCTTTGCGGCTGCCCACCAGACCGACTCTGGCAGAATCGAGCAATTCGTTAGCCTGAACCATGATTACGCATT
>JBGQLF010000408.1:0-7972 GCA_041499985.1 Gemmataceae bacterium | reverse complement strand
TGGACTCGCGGACCACACGGTCAGCCATCGCCGCGGGGGACTGGAACTGATTGGAGTCGTGGGACCGAGTCACCTGGGAGTGGCGTCCGCCGAGGCGGTTTATCGCTGGTTGCGCCAGCGGCGCGTTGGGACGGACGACCTGCGCAGCCTCGGCGGCCGCTCCTCGCTGACGGATGTGCTGTCGGCCGTTCCACCCACACCGCCGCCGGCAGATCCCGTGCCAGTACTCCCCATTCGCATTTGGCAAGAAGGGGCCCTGCTCTTCGCTGCCACGGCACCGACCGATCCCGACCGGCGCCTGGGCCTGCTCGAACAAGATGCGGGATCGGCATGGCAATGGCTACCGCTCGTAGGAGCCGACTTCCCGCTTCAAGACTATGCCCAGCAGGGACCGCTCATTGCCTGGACGCCTCATCTGGCCGGCGTAGCGGTTAAACTCGACCGAAAACCCGCCGAAGGAGCTATGCGCTCCCAGGGACACCGCCGCATCCTGGATATGGCTGGTAGCCTACTCCTCGTGTTGCTCATCGTCCTGATGGCGGCCAACCTGTGGGTCACGCTCTCTCTGCCCAGGCGATTATCCCTTCCGGCCGCGGGGTTCGTTCAAGCAACACTGGAGGGCGAGGCGACGGTTCGCGATCCATCCCGGCTGGCGCCGACCCTTGCCGAAGGGGAGCGGTTAGAGCGGTTCACCAAGTCGCTTTACGACCTCCTCGTCGAGCAGAATGGCTCGCGTGAATGGATTCAGGCACGACCTCAGCTCCTCGCCCAGTACGAGCGTGTCGCCAAGCGCCATCCTGAGCTGCAACTCCAGGTGAACGATTCAAAAGGCCGAGTGGCCGTCGGCGCAGTGAGCCTTCTCGCGCAGCGGAGTGCGGCGCGCGTTGAAGAGTTGGTCAAGAAAGCGCTGGTGAATAAGGGCTATGATCCCCGCCTGATCCAGTTGATCGCGGAGCAGGTGCATGACCAGCTGCTGGCCGACGTCCGCGAAAGACCTTGAGTACGGGTCCGGCAGTGACTGCTTCAGGCATCCTCGGCCAGCGGCAGCGGCGTGGCCCCGGCGGGCGGCGTGCCTTTGCCGGCGCGGACATAGGCCGCTCGGCGGCGCTCATACTCGCCGGGACTCAGGTGTTCGAGCTCGGTTTCCCCGCCCTCGACCGCCTGGCGATGCAACTGCTTGAGGAAGGGGATGCACCAACCGCAACCCGTGCCCGCGCCGCCACACTCCGACAGCTGACTCGGGACTCTGGGTCGGCAAATGCGGGTGTAATTCACTAGCTTGCGCCGTGTGATATGAAAGCAGTAACATACCTGATCATCCAGGTCCATTGGCCCCTCGCGTCGGGTAGGTGCTGTCTCCCCAGCCCACTGTCTCAATCATACCTCATCCCGAGCTCGGTCCCCATACCACCGCGGAGGAACTAGACAAAGGTGACGGTGCGAGCCAAGGCGCTCCGCAAGCGTGCCAGGTACTCCGCGCGGGGTATTTCGATTGCTCCCAGACGGGCCGTGTGTTCCGTGAGGAACTGGATGTCAAACAGCTGAAAACCGCGCTGCTGCAAGCGCTCGACGAGGAACGCCAAAGCGACCTTGGAGCCATCGCGGCGGCGGGTGAACATCGATTCGCCGGCGAATAGTCCTCGGATCGCCACGCCGTAGATCCCGCCGGCCAGCTCGCCTTCCTGCCAAGCCTCAACACTGTGCGCATACCCCAATCCGTGAAGCGTTTCGTAGGCGGTGATCATCTGGGCAGTAATCCACGTTCCGTCCGTGCGTCCGTCGGCACAGCCGCGGATCACCGCGGCAAATGCCCGGTTCACGGTGATCTCGAAACGCCCCGAGCGCAGGGTTCGCCGCAGTCGTCGGGGGAGGTGCAGGCCGTCCAGCTCGAAGATGGCACGCGGGTCCGGTGACCACCAGTAGATCGGATCGTCCTCGCTATACCACGGGAAGATGCCTCGCTGATAGGCTTCCAGTAGTCGTGCGGGATGCAGATCCCCACCGATGGCAACCAGGCCATGCTCATCGGCCAGTTGCGGAATCAGCCAGGGACCTGAGAACATCGACTTCCTGCCCCCCGAAGAAGCGGCGCCGACCCACGGCGGCACGACCCTTTCAGCCCGTGAACTATTCTAGCACGCCCGACCGCAGCTGACAGGAGAAGAAGAGCTGCTCCCTGCACAGCAGCTGTAGAGAACCCGCGCATTTCTTGGTACAATTCAACCACTCAAGGAGAGCCTGCACTGGCCGCCGATCTCGCGTCGGCATTCTGTTTCGCCTGCTGAGGATACCTGCATTGCCGGACGATATTATTCCTCCGATCGTGCCGCCCGGCGAGCCTGTCTCCCCCGATGGGAACGGCGATCGCTACGAGCCTCTCAATATCGAGGATGAGCTCAAGGACAGCTACCTGACGTATGCGATGAGCGTCATCATCAGTCGGGCCCTGCCCGATGTGCGCGATGGCCTCAAACCGTCGCAACGCCGCATCCTGGTGGCCATGCACGACCTCGGCCTGGGACCGGCGTCGTCCACCACCAAGTGCGCCGGCATCGTCGGCGAGACGATGAAGCGCTACCATCCGCACGGCGAGGCCACCATCTATCCGACGCTGGTACGCATGGCCCAGGACTGGGCGATGCGGCATCGGCTGATCCATCCGCAGGGGAACTTCGGCTCGATTGCCGGGCTGCCGCCAGCGGCCATGAGGTACTGCATCGCTGGCGACACACTGGTGCGGACCGTCCATGGCACACGCCGGATTGCCCACTTGGGCGACGTCAAGCCGAACTCAGAGACCGAGCTCTTTCTCGAGGTGTTTAACGGCAAGGGCAAGCCGGTCGTTGCCTCGAAGCTGTTCCATAGCGGCGACCACCCGACCTTCCGCCTGCGGACGAAAGAGGGCTACGAGCTGGTCGGTACCGGCAATCACCCCGTACTCTGTTTGGAGAACATCGATGGGGTGCCGACGCTGTGTTGGCGGCTGCTGGAGAAGATCCTTCCCGGTATGCGTGTCGTCATGGTTCGCCAGAGTGAACCCCCGGCCGACGGCGAACTGAGCGCTTCCGACCGGATGCTGGCCGTCCTGGCGGGTGCCTTCATTGCCGAGGGCTTCGCGTCGGAGAAGCGTGCCGGGTTCAACAACCTGGACAAGGCGTACTTCGACGAAGTGGTTGCTGCCTATGACACGATTGTCGGCGGTCGGCGCTATGTTTACGAACGGACGATCAAGTCGGGCAGTCGGCTCTACGAGCTGGATATCCACAACCTGACGGCATTCGCAGCCAGTCCCCTCTTGGAGCTGATTGGAGACCGCAGCGCCAACAAGCGTATTCCGTCCTTCATCTGGGACGGAAGTCCGGCTTTCAAGCGCGTGTTCTTGCAGTCGCTCTTCGAGGGGGACGGCTCGTCATCGCTGTTGCCCCGCAACACGATCAACCTCACGTACTCGACGCGGAGCCGTCAGCTCGCCCATGAAGTACAGCAGCTCTTGCTCGAGTTCGGCGTCGTCGCCAAGCAGGCACACTACGCAGATGGCGAGATCAAGGTCTATATGACGAATCGCCGGGATGCCCGCTTGTTCCAGCGCCATGTCGGCTTCTTGGGCGCGAAGCAAGCCAAGCTGACCGCAGAGCTGGCCGCCATCCCGACCGAGAGCCGTGCCATCTCGTCCGATCACATTCCTTACCTTGCCGAGTACGTTCGCCGTGAAGCGGGCTCCGCTTGGACAGACCGGGATTGGCTCATCCGCCATAACATCGATCGGGTCGAGCGCTGGGAGCGAGACGGCGATTGGATCCTGGGGCGCATTACCTCGGAAGAAGTGCGCGCCACCATTGTGCCGTTGATCGCGTGCGGTTACTACTATGCCGAAGTCAGCGGGTTGGAAGAGGCGGGCGTCCGACCTGTCTACTCGATCCGCATCGAGTCGGACTGCCACTCCTTCATCACCAACGGTTTCGTGAGCCACAACACCGAGGCGCGCCTCTCGCCAGTCTCCGCCGAAATGCTGGAGGATCTTGAGCGTGACACCGTCGATTATATCGACAACTACGACGGTAAATATCGTGAACCGCTGGTACTGCCGAGCAAGTTCCCCAATCTGCTCGTCAACGGCTCTGACGGCATCGCCGTGGGCATGGCCACCGAAATTCCTCCACATAACCTACGCGAGGTCTGTGATGCCCTGATCAAGGTCATCGATGAGCCGGAGGTGTCCCTGGGGCAGCTCCTGGACATCATTCCTGGCCCCGATTTTCCGACCGGCGGGATCATCTGCGGCCGGCAAGGCATCCTCGACGGCTACGCCACGGGCCGAGGCAAGGTCACGCTGCGGGCCCGCGCTGACATCCGCGAAGAGGGCAGTCGAAGCCAGGTCGTCATCACCGAAGTGCCGTTCCAGACGGCACGCAACCGCCTGGCGGAAACGATCGGCGAGCTGGTCAAGCACGAGCGCATCAAGGGGGTCGGCGCCATCCGCGACGAAAGCAGCGCTCGCAGCGGCGAGCCGGTGCGCATCGTCCTCGACGTCAAGCGCGATGCCGATCCGCAGTTGATCCTCAATCAGCTGTACCAGTATTCGCCGTTGCAAAAGACGGTCAGCATCATCTTGCTGGCTCTGGTTGATGGCCGGCCCCGCACGCTCACCCTCAAGCAGATGCTGGAAGAGTTCCTACGCCACCGGATACAGGTCATCCGCCGCCGTACCGAATTCTTGCTCCGCGAGGCCAAACGGCGGGCCCACATCCTGGAAGGGCAGCTGATCGCCATCTCGTCGCTCGATGAGGTGATCGCCACCTGCCGCCAGTCCCCGAGCCGGGCCCAGGCCAAGGAACGATTGCAGGATCTCGCCGTGGCCGCCGCGGTGTTACTCCGAGCCCTCGGCGAAGACCACTTTGCCGCCTTGCAGCGGGAGCTCGGTGTCCACGACAGCTATCACCTGACCGAGGCACAGGCCGAGGCGGTGGTGCGCATGCAGCTTGGCCAACTCGCCGCGCTCGAGCGTGACGAAATCGTCAAGGAGTACAACGACCTCCGCCAGCAGATCCTCCGCTATGAAGAACTGCTCGGCAGCGAGCGGAACATTCTGGGCGTGGTCCGCGCCGATCTCGTCCATTTGCGCGACAAGTACGGCAACGACCGGCGCACGGAGATTGTCGAAGGGTCGGGTCGGGTCAATTACGAGGACTTGATCGCGGAGGAGACCAACGCCGTCACCATTAGCCATAATGGCTACATCAAGCGTCTGCCGCTGAACACATACCGTAGCCAGCACCGCGGTGGCAAGGGTATCTCCGGAGGTGGGCCGCGCGAGGACGACTTCGTCGAGCACTTTTTCGTAGCCTCGACCCACGCCTATCTGCTGTGCTTCACCAACCGTGGCCAGGTGTATTGGTTGAAGGTGTACGACATTCCACAGATGAGCCGAACCAGCACCGGGCGCGCCATTGCCAATGTGCTGTCGCTCAAACCGGACGAAATGATCAGCAGCGTGATCCCGGTGCGGCGTTTCGAGGGAGACCATCATCTGCTGATGGCCACACGCCGCGGGTTGGTAAAAAAGACCGCGCTGGAAGAATATAGCCGGCCCAAGAGCGGCGGCATCATCGGCATCAATCTGGAAGAGGGCGACACACTCATCGGCGTTGTCCTGACCCAGCCAGACGATGAGGTCATGCTGAGTACGCGCCAGGGCATGGCGATCCGCTTCGACCAGGACCAGGCACGCGCCATGGGCCGCAACACCAAGGGCGTCAAAGGCATCGGCCTTCAGGAGGGTGACGAAGTCGTCGGCCTGGTCGTGGCCGATCCGCAGGGGTATCTGTTGACGATGTGCGAGAACGGCTACGGCAAACGTACGCCGTTCGGGGCCAATGTCGCTGGCGAGGAAGCGCCAGAGACGGAGGGCGAGGAGCCCGTCGAAGAACCTGTGGAAGAGGCTGCGGAAGGAGCGACGGCTGAGGGCGAAGCCCCGAAAGATCGCTCGGGCATGCGCTACCGTAAACAACGACGCGGCGGCAAGGGAGTGCGGGACATCCGCACCAGCGAACGCAACGGCCTAGTCGTCGGCGTAGCGGCGGTGCGGGATGGCGACGACATCATCCTGATTACCACGCAGGGCATGGTCAATCGCACGCACGTGAACGAAATCCGGGTTGTCGGCCGAAATACGCAGGGTGTGCGCATTATGAACTTGAACGAGGGGCACAAGATCGCGACCTTGGCCAAAGTGGCTGAGGAGGATACCGAGGCACTGCCGTCTGATGCCGAGGCTCCGCCGCAGGCGCTTCCAGAACCCCCGGAAACCACGGAGGAAAACCCCGGGGAATAGAGCAACCGATGTCAGCCGAGCGAGCTCAGCCGGCGCGGGGCCTTCAACGAAACCTGGGTGGTGCTTCCAGCGATGCGTGTGTTGCTGACCGGTGGCTATGGCTGTATTGGTGCCTGGATCGTCCGTCATCTCCTGGAACGGGGCGATCAAGCGTGGATCTATGACCTCAAGGAAGACCCACGCCGTTTGCGCCTGATTCTGAGCGAGGACCAGGTCCGCTGTATTCCCTTTATCTGCGGTGATGTCACCGATCTGGCATCCTTGTGCGCGGCACTTCAGAGGCACCAGATTACGCACGTTGTCCACCTGGCCGGTCTTCAGGTCCCGGTCTGCCGGGCCGATCCCTTGCTCGGCGCGAAGGTCAACGTCCTCGGCACGCTAGCCGTCTTCGAAGCGGTGCGCCTGGCGCATGAGCAGGTGGAGCGTTTGGTCTACGCCAGCTCGGCGGCCGTCTTCGGGCCCCCGGATAGTTACCCGGTCGGCGCGCTTCCCGATGAGGTGCCACTGACACCGAGCACCCATTACGGCGTGTTCAAATGTTGCAACGAAGGCAACGCCCGCATCTATTTTCAGGATCATGGCCTGTCGAGCATCGGCCTACGTCCGTGGACTGTGTACGGTGTCGGGCGGGACTTCGGCATGACCAGCGATCCGACCAAGGCGATCAAGGCGCTGGCCCTGGGACGCCGCTACCACATCAGCTATGGCGGCGTCCAGGATCTTCAGTACGTCGAAGATGTGGCCAAGATCTTCGTCCGCTGCCTGGAGGCACCGTATCGGGGAGCGAAGTAGTACAACCTGCGCGGCCAGGTCGCGGATCTGCCCACCTTTCATCGGGCGCTGTGCGAGGTTGATGCAACTGCGGAGCGACTGATCACCTTTGGCGAACGGCAGATCGCCATCGCATACGATCTGGATGATCGTGCCTTGCAACACGATCTCGGACCGATGCCGCGCACCGAGCTGGCCGAGGGAATCCGGCTCACCCTCGATCATTTCCGGCGCTTGCACGCCGAAGGGCGGTTGGACACGACAGACCTGGAGCCCTAACGCGAAGCAAGGGCTTGTGCCAGGGCTCCCGCCCGATCGGTGTTACTCCGAATGAGCTGTGGGGTTGCGGCGGCCGGTGAGGCACGCTCCCCATGTCAAACCAGCACCGACGGCCGTCCAAACGACAGGAGCCTGCGAGGCAAGTGAGTGGGCAGCCCAGGCCACGGGCAAGGATGCCGAGCCGAGGTTGCCCGTGACGGCGGGCTCGCTCCAGACGCTAGCGGATCGCAGTCCCAATCGCCGTGCCAGCAGTGCCGGCAAGCGCCCGTTTCCACCGTGGGCGACAATGGCCGCGAGATCCGACAGCACGAGTCCCGAACGCTGCACCTGGTCGAACACGGATTGCGCCATCACGCGGACCGCGCGAGTGGCCAGGGGAACGCCATCCAGGTGAAGCTGCCATTTGCTGCCGGGCGAGCAAGCCACCTGGATCAAGGAACCGTCTTTACCGTCCACCCCCAATTCAACCTCAGCTAAGGGAACCGCATCCTTGGCGGCGGCCTGGCTGCACAGCAAGCAAGCCGCCGCACCATCCCCGAACAAGGCGGCTGCCTCACCCGCCGGTCCCGGATGAATCTCCAGAAACCGTGT
>JBGQLF010000407.1:0-7977 GCA_041499985.1 Gemmataceae bacterium | reverse complement strand
TCGAGCGTGACCTGGTACTGCTTGACGAAGCTCCCGACTGAGGCAACCTCGGCCACGCCGGGCATGGCCCGCAGCTGGTACTGCACGTACCAGTCTTGCCGGGTCCGCAGGTCGGCGAGGCTGTATTTTCCGGTCTTGTCGATCAGCACGTACTCAAGGCCCCAGCCGACCCCAGTGGCGTCCGGACCGAGCTGGGGCGCCACACCGGCCGGCAGCTTTCCGGCCATGCCGCTCAGGTACTCCAGCACGCGGCTGCGCGCCCAGTACAGGTCGGTGCCGTCCTCGAAGATAACGTAGACGAGTGAGAAGCCGTAGAACGACGACGCCCGCACTGCCTTGACCTTGGGAGCCGAGAGGAGCTGCGTGACGACGGGGTAGGTGACCTGGTCCTCGATGATGTCGGGACTGCGGTCCTCCCACGGCGTGTAGACGATCACCTGCACGTCGGACAGGTCGGGGATCGCGTCCAGCGGCGTGTTGTACACCGCCCAGAGGCCGCCGGCCACGATCGCCCCGATCAGCAGGACGATCAAAAAGGGGTTGCGAGCGCTGAACGCGATGATGCGGGAGATCATGATGCCTCTGGGAAGTAATGGGCCACAGGTTGCGTCATGCCGCCTTGTCTTTTTTCCGCCTCACCGTGAACTGCATTGCTATCCACAATTCAGACGACGCTCTCAATGCTTCATCTTGGAATGGTCCATCCCTTTTATGTCGCCCATGTCCATGCCGGTCATGCCGGCCATCCCGCCCCCGCCGAGGCGCAGGCGGCTCTCCGAATCGATTAGGAAATTGGCCGAGGTCACCACCTTGTCGCCCGCTCTCAGCCCTTCCAGGACGTGGAAGCGGTCCCCGAACTTCCAGGCACTGATCTTCACCTCCACCGGAACGAACCGGTCGCCCGACTCAGCCCGGAAGGCAATGCTGTGGTCGCCGGTGCGGACGATTGCCGACGTGGGCACGAGTAGCCCCTCGCCCATCGTGTGGGCGATGTTGACATGAGCAAACAACCCGGGCTTGAGCAACCCTTTCCGGTTGTCCAACTCGATCCGCACCTGGACGGTGCGTGTGGACTCCTCGACGGTGGGCTGGATGAAAACCACCTTGCCGGCAAACTCGCGCTCGGAGAGATCGGGAATCGTAACCGTGGCTGGCTGGCCGACTTCGACATGGGGCAGCTCGTAGGTGTAGACCTTAGCCTGCACCCAGACCGTCGAAAGGTCGGCCACGACGTACAGCTCGTCCTGGGGAGTAACGCGCTGTCCCTTAAAGGCATTCTTGACAACAACGGTTCCCTCCTGCGGGCTCCGCAGAATCAGATTCTTCTGAGGCTTTTTTGCTTTTTCCAGCTTGTCGAGTTCTTCCCGCGAAACGCCCCAGAGTTCCAGCTTCAACAAAGCCAACTCGGCTAGCGAGGATCGGTCGGCTGATTCGGTACGGCGTTCCGCTTGCCGAGCGTTCAGGTATTCCTGCTGGGTACTCAGAAAATCGGGACTGTAAATCGACAGCAAGGGGTCTCCCTCGTGAACCACTTGACCCGTGTAATTGACAAACAATTGTTCAACCCATCCCTCGGTTCTGAGGTGGACGTGGGACACCTTCGGTTCGTTCAAGCCGACGATTCCCACGGTGTCCACGCTCATGCGGAGGGGCGATTTTACGACTTGGCCTACAGTCACCCCAATGCGCTGCTGGATTTCGGCAGGGATCACCACCTCCGCGTGGCCTGGAACGCCGGACGCGGCCGCCGTGTTCTGCTGGCCCTTGGGCATCTTCATTCCGGGCATTCCCGGCATGTCTACCATCTCCTCCTCGTCCGACTTCGCAGCCTGGTCTCTTGAGGCTGAGTGCCGCAGCCACGCGTAAGCATGAGTCAACCATCCATGGCTGTAGGCGTACCAAGAGCCCGCCGCTATGCCTGCTGCCGCAATCAAGGCTACCAGCCAGGTAAGCCGGCTCGATCGTTTTGTTGCCATGATGATGATCCTCATTGTTGAAGCGCCCTCCTCGGTAACCATGAACCGTTACGTCATGGCCGGAGCCGCTACCTGGGGGAGTCCGTTCGTTTCGATTTTTTCCTTTGCTTCTGCCTCCTGCCGTTCCTTGCGCATCTTCAACCAGCGGGCGCGCCGCACCCAGTAGAATCGCACCGGCAAGAAGATGTCAACGACTTCATCGGAGATCAGCAGCCCGCCAAGCACCGGTAGGGCCATAGGCGCGAGGATTTCACCGCCTACCCCCTGGGCGAAAACCATGGGGAAGATGGCAATGATCGCCACGCCCTCCGTCAGGAGCTTGGGCCGCAGACGGTGGACCGCGCCTTCGATAACGGCCTGGCGCAGCTCCTCGAGCGACTTAATGTTTTCCAGGCCGCCACGTTTCGCAATGGCTTCGCGGAGGTATACGAGCATGATGATGCCTGTTTCCGTCGCCATGCCAAAGCAGGCGATGAATCCGACCCAGACCGCCACGCTGAAGTCGGTCGGCTTGGCGCTCCAGTCCAAAGCCTGTATTTTGGGGAACAGGAACAAGAAGAAGGCGCCCCCGGCCAGGGCCTCTGGCACGGCGAGCATCATCAAGGCGGCATCCGCTAGATCCTTGTACGTCAGGTAGAGGATCACAAAAATGAGCACAATTACGGCCGGGAAGATGAAGCGGAGGGTATTCGCGGCGCGAATCTGGTGCTCAAACTGGCCGCTCCATTCGATGTGCACTCCTTCCGGCAAGGCCACCTTTTCTTTCACCACCCGTTGAGCCTCCTCCACGAAGCCGACCATGTCGCGCCCGCGCACGTTCAAGGTGACGTAGTTCAGGAGCTGGCCATTCTCGCTCTTGATCATCGCCGGCCCCTCGACGATCTGGACGTCCGCCACGGTGCTCAGCGGGATCTGCCGCAGTGACTTCGTGTCGGCCCCGTGCTCCGGTGCAGCCTTGTGACGGTCATCCAGAGACCCGCCGGACATCGCCGGAGCGGGCATGCCGCCCGAAGAGTTCTGCATGTCCGGGCCGGACATGCCGCCCGCGGTCACAAGCAAACGTTTTACAGCCTCCTCATCCTGACGCTGGGCACGCGCATAACGGATGCGCACGGGAAAGCGGTTTCGGTCCTCGACAGTTTGGGTGACAATGCGGCCGCCCAAGGCCACTTCGATTGTGTCCTCGATGTCGGCCACGCTGACGCCGTAGCGCGCAGCCTTGTCGCGGTCGATGTAGATTTCCAGGTAGTCCTTGCCACGTATCTGCCAGGCAAGCACGCCTTGCGCTCCCCTGAGCGGCTCCAAGGCTCCAGCAATCTCCTTGCTCACTTTGTCGATTGTGGCCAAATCACGGCCGAAGACCTTGATGCCCACGTCGTTGCGCACGCCCGTGGAAAGCATCTCGATGCGATTGATGATGGGCTGGGTATAGACGTTCTTCCAGCCGGGGATTTGTAGGACTCTTTCCATCTCGTCGCGAACCAAGTCACCGTCCTGGCCGCTCTGGCGCGGCCAGAGGGATACGACTCGGGAGGCAAGACGTTCTTGCAGCTCGTCTCGCAGCGAAACAAAGGGCTGGAAGGCCTTGGGGTCATGGGCCTTCCCGAGCTGCACCTTGATCGCTTCCTCGGCAAACTTGGCGCACTCCGCCCCGTGAAGCGCACCACTGGTGGGCCGCCAATCTTCGGTTCCTTGAGCCGCGTTGTCCTTGACCAACGCAGCCTTGGCTAATTCCTGGAGGGCGTACCACGTGTAGGCTTCCATTCCAAAATCGTACAGCTCCCAATTGATCTCCTCTTTGATCTGCGCCTGCCAGAGGGCCGTCCGGTGATCCTCCAAGGCTTTGAACACTTCGCCCACGAACGATTTGCGCTGGCCCCCCAACGCTTCCGCAGTTCGGCTTAGAAGCATTTGCAGCAAGGGTTCGTGCAGAGCGAGGGCACTGGCCGCATCCACGTCCTTGAGTTGGCCCGTTGCCGAGTCCTTTTCCTTCAAGGCACCCAGCGTGGCAAGGTGACGGGCGACTTCCTCGCAAAGTTTAGAGATATCTTCCTGGGCGGGATTCTTAGCCAGGGAACGTCCGTACTCTGGAGCCAATGCACGGACTAGCTTGTCGATTTCCGCACTCTGGTTGATCTCTGCTGGCCAGTACAGAATGCCCGCGTCACGAAAACGACGCACGGCTTCGTCAAGGACAAATCGCGTCAGGATAGGCCCCAGGTCGGTCTCGAATTCCCGGTAGCGCTCCAGGGCCAGTTCCCGCATTACCTCATCGAATCGCTCCAGGGCCTTCTGGGCAGCGTCATTGATCAAGGCATCGCGGTCGTCGGCATGCGGAGGGGCCTGGACATAGCCGCGCTCCTCCAGAGCACGCATCAAGGCGCGGGTTTGCCACTCGGCATCCGTGAATTTCAGGACACGTTTGGGCCACAGCTCCTTGGGCCGGAAGTTCACAAACGTCTCGATCATATCCAGGGGTGCCGGGTCGGTGGCCGTGTCGGCTCGGCCCGCCTTGCCGATAACCGATTCCACTTCGGGGAACCCTCGCAGGAGTGCGTCGCGGGCCTTGATGTCGTCAGCCGCCTGCGTGATGCTGACACGCGGCGCGGTGACGGGCATGTCCATCATGCTTCCTTCATCCAAGGGGGGTATGAATTCCACGCCGATCTTCGAGAACTGGTAAGCCCACAGGCCCACTAGCAGCAGGCTCGCAGAAGTAACGATCTGCCAATGGAGACCGCGTGTGAAGAGCACGGTCAAGGCCGTCACTCCGAACACGACACTGAGAAAGGCCGACTTCCAGGCAGACTCGGAAGCACCGAGGCCGATGAGCGCCTGAATCGGGAACATGCCTGCCGCCAAGATCAACAAGGCTGCGAACATCCACATGACCAGGTTAAGCCGGGGGAAGAACCAGGTCAAAACCGGCTTGTAGATGTTGATGAAGCTGCGGACGATCCAGTTCTCCTCTTCACTCCGTAGCCGACCCTTGATGAAGGTTGGGATCAGCGCCGGCACGACGGTCACCGAAATCAAGGCCACCCCGACCAGGGCAAAGCTTTTCGTGAAAGCCAGCGGATGGAAATACTTTCCCTCGCGGCCGCTCAGCGCGAAGACGGGAATGAACGAGATCAGCATGATCAGGACCGAGAAGAAGATGGGCCGGCCCACGGTCCGGCAGGCCGGAATCACTAGGTCGCGGATATCGCCGGTCACCTTGCGCTTGCCGAAGTGCTCGGTCAAGTGATGGGTAGCGTTCTCGGTCATCACAATGGCCTGGTCCACGAGAATGCCGATGCTGATCGTGATGCCGGCCAGCGACATGATGTTCGCCTGAATGTCGATGATGCCGAGCCGGCGCAAGAGCCACATCAGCAGGAAGGAGAAGAGCACCGCGAGCGGCAAGGTGATGCAGATCACGAAGACGCTGCGGAAATGCCAAAGAATGAGGAGAATGGCCACGGTCGCGATGATCATTTCGTGCCACATGACTTCGGTGAGCGTGTGGATAGCTCCCGTAATGAGGCGCGTACGGTCGTAGGCCGGGACAATCCGCACCCCCTTGGGCAGTCCGGGCTGTAGCTCTTGAATCTTCTCCTTGATGCCTTTTGTCACGGCGAGGGGATTTTGGCCGTGTCGCATCATGACCACTCCACCGACCACCTCGTTGCCATCCTTCTCAAAGACACTGCGCCGGAACTGGGTCCCGAGCTGTACCGTGGCCACGTTCTTCACATAAACCGGCGTGCCCGCATTCTCCTTGATGACCGTCGTGTTGAGGTGGCGGAGGACGCGTTTCTGGACGTCTTCACTGCTCGCGTTTTCGGAGTCTTTGCTGGCTCCAAGCCAGCCAACTGCGCGCACCAGGTATTCGGCGTTATTCTTGTGGATCACCCGCCCCCCGACCGCCAGGTTGCTCCGTGCCACGGCGCTGTAGAGGTCGCCGAGCGTCACCCCAAAAGCCCGAAGGTCTTCGGGCCGTACGTCGATCTGGTACTCCAGGGGCGCGCCCCCCACGGGAGCGACCTCGGCAACTCCGGAAACGGAGTTGAGTTCGGGACCGATATAGAACTTGTTGAGCGCCCAAAGGCGTCCGGGGTCCACAGGGTCGGAGGGGCCTGCCTCCAAGGTGTACCAAAAGATTTGACCCAGGGCAGTCGCATCGGGCGCTAGATAGGGGACGACGCCGGGAGGCAAATAGGCGTTGGCTTGTCCGAGCTTCTCGGTTACACGCTGCCGGGCGAAGTAGAAATCCACGTCGTCCTCGAAGATGAGCGTGATCATGGAGAAGCTAAATTCCGAGGACGAGCGGATCGCCTTGATGCCAGCGAGCCCCTGGAGCTTAAGGGATAATGGATAGGTTATTTGATCCTTGATCTCTTTGGGGCTGCGGCCCATCCAGTCCGTGAAGACGATGGCCTGGTTCTCGCTCAGGTCGGGGATGGCGTCCACCGGCGTGTGGAGCACGGCATAGATACCCCACAGGGCCAGCGCCGCGGCCAGAATCAGGACGATGAAGCGATTGCGGATCGAGTATTCAATGATTGTTTCGATCATGTTTGGTTCCTCACGGACCGACCGGCGGAGGCATTCGCTTGATTAAGAATCCGCAATGCTGGCACCGTCGGCCATACCTTAGAAGCTGGTTCAAAAAGGTGTCTGGAACCGTGATTTTAGGGTTCCAGACACCTTTTTGAACCAGCTTCTTATCGCTTTCCCAGGTGGGTGATGATGTAGTCACCGGATTTCACCTTCAGCTTGCCGTGGACAGGGTCGCCCGGTTTGACCCCTTCCAGGACCTTGGCGTCCTCCACGCGGTACTCCATCTTCATGGCCTTCATGAGGCCCGGAATCTCCTCACCGTCGAGCGTGACCGCCTTGCGGTCGGGAGCCAAGGATACGATGGTGCCTTTGATGTCGTACTGTTTGCTCTCGGAATCGCTTCCTTTGCCCGTTGGGCCGCCTCCGCAACCGGCAAGGGCCAGAGTGACGAGCAGCGCCATCGATGCAAACCAATAAGTAGTCTTCATGAGAAATTCTCCTTTGTCGTTGAAGGTGGGGAGCGAACCACAAAAAGCCAACAAAAAGCATCAGCGCGAACCGATTGCTTCTCCGCCGGCCCTGTGGCCGCTCCCCGTCCGTTGTTGGGCCTGGTTCAAACTCGGGTCCCATGACTTGTGGCGGCAAGTGTGCAACTTGCCGGCGCCCATCGGCAAGTTGCAAACATGACTTGTGGCGGCAAGTTTGCAACTTGCCGGTGCCCATCGGCAAGTTTGCAACTTGCCGGCGCCCATCGGCATGTTGCAAACTTGCCGCCACAAGCATGGGACCCAGAATACCCTCGCTCTGAACCAGGCCTGTTGCTGCTCCACCAGCTACTTCTTGAGCGTTTCGGCCTTCAGTCTTGCCACGACGGTCAGCGTCTTTTCTGGATTGGCATTGGCCTCCTCCTTACACCCTTCGCAGCACAAGAACACCGCCTGGCCTTTTAGCGTCACCTTGAAGGGCACTCCCATCAGACCTAGTCGGTTCTCTTGCTCAATCGGGCAATACCCCTGGGCTTCTGCTAGCCGCCTGTCCTCCTCGCTCAGTTTGGCCAGAGCGGCCTTTGCCTTTGCCTCCTTCTCAGGGGGCAATGCAGGCCGCTTCGCCGGAGTGGCCGGCTGGGGTTCCTTGGACCCGTTCGCGCTACCGCCGTCCTTGTGCAACCCGCCGCTCGCCTTCTTCCGGTTCGCGATTGTCTGTAGGGTCTGGTCCGGATTGGCTCGGGCTTTCTCCTCACACTCCTTGCAGCAGAGGAATACCGGCTGGTCCTTGAAAAGCACCTTCACCGGAGGTCCCATGATGCCCAACCGATTGGCTTTTAGTATCGGGCAGAGCTTTTGGGACTCTACCTGGCGTCGGTCGAGCGTGCTGAGCTTTGCCAGGGAGGCTTTCACCTTCAGATCGTCATCCTCCGGCGTGGAGGGGCGGACAGCTGCGACAGTTGACTGCCCCCCCT
>JBGQLF010000406.1:0-7979 GCA_041499985.1 Gemmataceae bacterium | reverse complement strand
CGCCCGCCTCGGCAACCAGGATGTGCCCCGCGCAAATGTCCCAATCATGGAAGGCGTCGTAGGTGTTCACGTACACGTCCGCCTCGCCCCGTGCCACGAGGGTCAGCTTGATGCCCGCGGAATAGGTCTCGATCACGTGAGCCGGTTGCAGCACCTTCACGGGTCGAGTAACCTGGCCGGGATGGCGCGGCCGACTCTGGGCCAGGGTCGCCTCGGCCAAGGTAGCCGTGCGGCTGACGCGACACGACAGTACCGGCCCCGAGCCATCCCGCCGCCAGCAACCGCCGCCGTGGACCGCATAGGTGAGCCGATCGCGCACCGGCTCCAGCACCACACCCACACCCATCTGTCCCTGCTCTACGAACGCGATCATCAGGGAAAACTCGCCATTCTTGCGTGCAAAGCCGCGCGTACCATCAATCGGATCGACAATCCACAGCCGCGGCCCCTGGCAGGCAGCCCCAGCTAGCGTCTCGGTCGCTTCCTCCGCACAGAGGGCATCACTGGGAAAAACCTGATGCAGGTGTCCAAGGATGATCTCCTGCGCCTCCCGATCGGCGGCCGTGCTGATGTTCGCCGGGGCATCGGGAATCACCTCGAAGCGCGCATACTGCTCCAGTACGGCACGCCCGGCCCGATCGGCCGCTTCCAAAGCAGCTTCCAATTCTCGTTGGTAAGGTAAGTTCAAAATTGTTCCGCAAACACGTTGAATTCGAGGTACTGTAAGTGGCGATACAGCTCGTTCTGCGACAGCAGCTCACGATGGTCGCCGGCGCCCTCGAGACGGCCTTTGTGAAGCAAGAAGATGCGGTCGCACGAGCGGATGGTGGAGACGCGGTGCGGCAGAAAGATGGCGGTGCGGCCCGGCAGGATGCGCGAAAACGTATCGTCGAGCAAAGCCTTGGTTTCATCATCAAGCGGCGAGGCCGGCTCCTCGATGATCACCAGGGCGGGGTCGCGCAGGATCGCCCGGGCCAGGGCGATGCGGAACTGCTCGCCGATGCGGAGCGCCTGTCCCATCTCGCCAATGGGTGTCTCGTAGCCGCGCGGCAGCTTCTGGATGAACTGGTGGGCGTGGGCGATCTTGGCCGCCTCGATGATCTGCGGCAGCGTATAACTGGGATCGCCGCAGCCGATGTTGTTGGCTACGGTGTCGTTGAACACCAGGTTGTGCTGCAACACCAACGCGATCTGCGCGCGTAGCGAATCCAGCGTGACCCAGCGCAGGTTGTGGTTGTCGATGCGGATCTCACCGGAGGTCGGATCGAGGAAGCGCGGAATCAGGTAAACCAGGGCGTGCTTCTCGCCGTCGTCCGAACCCACCAGAGCCACCCGCTGGCCTACCTGGATGGTCAGGCTGACTCCCTGGAGGAGCAGACGCCCTGTGCCCGGCTCCGTGAGGCTGACGTTGTCGAATTCCAGCATCCGGTTCAGCGGCGGCAGGAACTCGGCGCCGACCACCTGGCCAACATCACTCGGCCGATCCAGGAAGTTGAACAGCACGACCGCGGAAGCTCGGCCTCGGCGCAGAAAGCGCCGATGTTCCAGCCAGCTGACCACGGGCCAGTACAGGCTAACCAGCGCAATACACAAGACGATGACGCTGGGAACACCCAGCTGGCGATTGAGGACGACCAGGCTAGCCACGAACACCAGGATCAGAGCGGCCAGGGTGCCCAGGAAGAAGAGCAGCGGCCGATAGAACGCCTCGCCGCGGTAGCGCTCCAGCTGAGCGCGGGCATAGCGCGCCAGCTGGCGCTCGACGCGCGCCTGGTTGAAGAGTTCCATCAAGTAAATCTTCACCAGGCGCATCATCATGAGGCTTTCCTGGATCAGCGCGAGCTGGTCCGCGGAATGCCGGACGGCATCGCGTCCCTCCCGGCGGAAGTAGGCGGCGACCTGGCCGCCGATCAGCCAGACCAGCAGGGCGAACAGGAGGAATGCCAACGCCAGCCAAAAATTGACCACCAGGGCAAAGGCCAGCAGCAGGACAAACTTGACCGGTTCGCGGAAGACGACAGTCAGCCGGGTGTACAGCCCCTCGTGGACCGCTTCCAGATGGCGCGTGAAGATACCTACCGCCTCGCTCGGCCCGAGCGCGTGGAAGGCCAACGTGCCCAGGCGGAACGTGTGGTGGTAGATCGCACGCCGCAGCCGGGTGGTCGCCTCGACGGTGGCCCGGGCGGCCATGGCATTGGTGACGTACATCAGCACCGCCCGCACCAGCGCCAGGCCCACGGCCAGCAAGATCAGGCCGGTCAGGTAGTAGTAGAAATTGGGCTGATGCGCCTCACCTTGCCGCCACATCCAGGGACTGGTGCGCGCCAACCCGGTCAAGATGGGCAGGTAGAACCGCTGTTCGCTGCGGACGATCAGGCTGAGAATGCCGTGATCGGTCAAGGCCAGTACGGGGTCGGTATCTGCCACCACACCCGCGGCTTCGGGACCGACGCGGCTCCGCAGTAACTCGGCGACGTGCTCACGCCAGAGTCGTTCCAGTTCTTTTGGCCCGAGCCGGCCGAAATCGATGGCCTTTGTTTCCGGATCGACCGCCTTGGCCAATTCGTGCGCCGTCTTGTCATCCGGATGCAGGAGGAAGGCCTCTTGGTGGGAACGAGGTAAGTCGGCGAAGGATGGAATCTGGCCCCGACTGACCATCAGGTCGGCCACCAAGCCGACGACGATGAGGAGAGCGACGTACAGCACTCCCGTGCCGGCGCCGGCGGCCAGGGCGGACCACTTGGCCACAGGGTGGTAGCTCAGAAAGCGCCAGGCTCGGGCAAAGGCTTCGCGTTCCATAAGCAGGACTCAGGGATCAGCACTCAGGGATCAACTACTCAGTCCTGATCCCTGATCCCTGCTATTAGGCCAAGTCACGATCTTCAAACAAGATCAGACCAAACAGCAGGGCGATGATGGTATACAGCACAGCATACGCCACCACCGAGCCGATATACAAGCTAAACCCCCACGCGTCAGGCGGTACATCCCGCGCGATGATCGGGCCGACGTCGAAGAAGGCCAAGCCCGGGAGCACGGTATCGAAGACCTTGGCCATGAAATTCACCAACTCGAAACGGCCACGAGAAACCTGCACCAGGACCTGTGTCAGATGGCCGAGGAAGAACACGACCAGACAGATGACAATATTGGCGACCATCGGCAAGCGCGTGGCCAGGGCGACCGCGACGGCCAGCAGGACCATGACCTGACAGAAACCGAAAATCAGGCCCGGCGTGGCGGCTGCGGCGTCGACAAACCACACGCAGGCGCCGAGAGTAAAGTTCAGGGCCGGTGCGCCGATCTGGGTGATGCTATGCCGCGCTGCCTCGAACCAGGCGGGATCCGGAGGCGGCTCGTTATCCCATTTCGGCTTGAACCAGAGGATCCAATCGAAGCCCCACCCCAGGATCGCAGTCATCACCAGAGCGGCCAGCAAGATGCCCAGGTACTTGCCCAGCAGGAACTGCCGTCGCGAAACCGGCTTGCTCATCATGGTGACGGCGGTGCGGCCCTCGATCTCCTCGCTGATCGACATGCTCGACGCCAGCACGGCAAAGAGCACCGTCCCGAGCATGGTCAGGCCGTAACCGATCTCCTTCACCATCTTGAAGTCTTCGCCGAAGGTGAAGTAAGGAATGAAGGGGGACAGGAGAATGAACAACAGGGCAAAGCTGAAGATGAACCAGAACATCGGCTGGCGGATTCCCTCCCGGAAAGCAGCCAGCGCGACCGCCGCGCCGCGGGACCAGATGGTCAAGAGCACGGCGAAGACGAGGACGAAGAGGTCCGCCAAGAGCTGAAGATGGAGCAAGGCGCCATAAACACGTCCGAAGACGAGGAGCCAGCCCGCATCCTGGATCACCGAGATCGACAGGGCCAAGGCAACCCCGGCAACGAGGATCCCGCCCAGGACCTTGGCCCCATTGGCGGGCTGACGAAACGCCTTGACCATTTTGGGATCGACCACTGCCAGCCAGGGCAAGGCGACAAGCAACTGCACCAGGCACAGCACGAGGCCGGCCACGACGGAGGTAACCATGGAGCTACTCATAAGCTGTGCGACTTCATCCCCAGGATTAGAGCTACCGGACAAGACCCCGCCGGGCGGTTGACATCGTAGCCACAAGCGTCTCGCTTGTGGGCAGTTAGCTCACAAGCGAGACGCTTGTGGCTACGTTTTGTCCGCCAGCTCTTAGTATCGGATCTGGAACCCTTTATGCCCGCTCGGCGCCAACTCCTGCTGCGTACAGTGCTCGATATAGTCTGCCATCCGCCGGTTGAGCGTGGCCAGGAAGGCCTCAACCTGCTCGGCGTCTCCTTCGGCGACAACTTCCACCGAGCCATCGGGCAAGTTGCGCACATATCCCGCAACGGGAAAGCCTTCCGCCAACGACTGCGTGGTGTAGCGGAAGCCGATTCCCTGAACGCGGCCCGAGTACCGTACACGTTTGC
Source organism: Gemmataceae bacterium (assembly GCA_041499985.1). GTDB lineage: Bacteria > Planctomycetota > Planctomycetia > Gemmatales > Gemmataceae > JBGQLF01. The sequence continues at coordinate 3,524 of JBGQLF010000406.1, read as the reverse complement.
TGACGATCATGTTTCGTTTCAACCCGCCCGCTGGGATTTCAGATTGCAGATTTCAGATTGCAGATTTACGGTCAGGGGGCCACTGGTTCAAAAAATCTGCAATCTGAAATCTGCAATCTGAAATCCCAGTCTGTTGCGTTTACGCTACGAACGCCCCGGTGGTTCGATCCGATAATTCGGGGGCGTGCCCCAGTGGAGTTTGTCGCGCAACGTCTGATAGTAACTGCGGCCGGCCACCTTGACGAGTCCAAAACTGACTGGCGCCCGCCGGATGAGCACGCGCTGTCCTGGGGTCAGGACCAAGCTGACCTGCCCATCGATGGAGAGCACCGCGCTGGCCGAATCACCGGCCAAGAGAATGGTATAGACCTTGTCGGCCGAGTCCACTACCGGCCGGCTCGTGAGCGCATGGGGGCAGACCGGCGTGATGACAAACGCCGACAGCTCCTGTTCCAGGATGGGCCCGCCGGCCGAGAGGCTGTGCGCCGTGGAGCCGATCGGCGTACTCAAGATCAAGCCGTCGCCGCTGAAGCGGGAGATGGTTTCACCCTCGACGACCAGATCCAACTCGATCATGTGGAAGGGCGGCTCGGCGTGGAAATGGACTTCGTTGAGTCCCAGCAGCGTCTGGCTGCCCTGGGGTGTTTCGACGACGCACTCGAACATCAAGTGACGGGTGACGCGATACTCGCCACGGATCACCCGCGGGAAGCAGCCACGCAATTCGTCGAGGCTGAGGTCGGCCAGGAAACCGAGCTTGCCGAGGTTGACACCGAGCACTGGCTGTTGCTGATAAGCCATCTGGCGGGCGGCGCGCAGAATGGAGCCGTCGCCGCCGAGTACCAGAGCGAGGTCGGCCGAGAGCTGGCTCAGGTCTCTTTCCTGAAGCAGGTCCACGACGGCGATCTCGCAGTGCTGCCGCAGAAAGGGCAGCAGCTGATTCGCCGCCGTTTGCACCCCAGGACGGCTGGCGTTACCTAAGACGAGAATGCGCATACTTTGGTCTTATCAGACGACAGCGCCCCTCGGCAAGCGCAGAAATGTTCCGGTCCGCCTTGGCGCGAGGCGCCACGAAGCGATAGACCGCTGGCAGCACAACAAGTTACCCGGGCGATTCAGCCTTCGCCGCCGAGGTCGATCCAGGCGCTTTCCCAGCTGCACCGTAGCGCGTCCAGGCGGTCCGCGGGCGCTGGCTCCGGCTCCCCTCCCGTGTAGGCCGAATGAACCAGGCCAGCCAGCGACCGGCCATGAACTGCGGACGAGCCGAGAGTAGAGGCTGCGCGTTCCGACTCAGTTTGTCCCATAAGAACTCCTTTTCCTATGTCTTCTGGTGCGATCCTGTAGCCGTGACTGGGTGGCACAGCGTGATTGGTCCAGATTATTTCTTGACAGTTCCCTGTAGCAGATACGCGCGCCAATGGTTTGGCTGGGCATCATGCCACCGCCAGACCGCCTCGCTGGACGGCGCGGAATGGGACCGGACGTGGCCAGGCGCTTCCTCCGGGGCGCGGGCCTCGGCGCGGGAGGAACGAGAACTCAACCAACCAGCGCGCGCCAGGACGCTGCCGGTGAGGAGAAGGGTAAGAAGGGTCGCGAACAGCAAACCGGGTCGTTTCATGGACCGTCTCCTTGTCCGCCGCTTTCCCGCCGCATCCCACGGCGTCCCGAGTTGCCAACCGCGCCTGGGGTCCGGGGCAAGGGTGGCTGCGGTTACAGTGCATTTCCCATGCCGCAAGCCACTCGCCCGGTTCCCTCTGAGATCCGATTGTGCTAAGTCACGAACGCGCAGTGCTTTGAATCGTGCGGCGCCTCTCCCGGCCAACGCCGCTGCCAGCGCGCAATCCCTGCCCGACGGCGGCTTTTACAAATGACAGCGACCGGCTTACACAAAAGGGGGGCGGCTGCGAGTGCTCAGCTCCATTGCACCGGATCCCGCTCGCGCCGGCTGGGCCAGACCGGGAGGTCGGGCCATTGCGCTTGCAGTCGTACGGCCAGGTCTTCCACGCCCACACGCTCCGTGGCATAGTGACCCGGGAGAACCAGAGCCAACCCTTGGGCCTGGGCCGCCAGGTAGTCATGGAAACGCATCTCGCCGGTCATGAGCACATCCGCCCGCGCACGCACGGCATCAGCCAGAAACTCGCCCCCAGCGCCACACGCGATGGCAACCCGCTCCACCGCTCGGTTCGGGTCGCCGACCGTCTGCACCGCCGCGGCGTTCACCTGTACCTTGAAGGTTTGCGCCAGCTCGCTCAACGACAGGCTACGGGGCAAGCGGCCGAGCCGTCCTTCGCCTCGCGCTGATAGCTGTGCTCGCAGGGGATAGACATCGTACGCTGGCTCTTCATAGGAGTGGGCCCGGCGCAGGGCGGCGATCACGAACTCGACGCGCGCTTCGGGACAGAGCACTTCCAGGCGCCATTCGCTGACCTCCTCGCGGCGACCCTTCTGGCCGGCGGTCGGATGGGTGGCCTCGGATCCAAAAAAAGTGCCGGTACCGGCCAGGCGAAAGCTGCATTGGCTGTACTGGCCAATGTGTCCTGCTCCCGCGGCGAACAGGGCATCCGACACTCGGACCAGGTCGGCGTCGGGCACAAAGACGACGATCTTGCACGGTCGGGGTCCGGCCTGCGGTCGCAGGACGGCCAGGTCCAGGAGCCCCAAACGCCGGGCCAGGAGATCATTGATGCCGCCCTCGGTGTTATCGAACGCCGTATGCGGACTGTACACGGCGACTCCGGCCCGGATCAACGCCAGCACCATGCGGCCTTCGGAAGTAGCCTTTGTCAAGCGCTTTACTGGCCGAAACAGCATGGGATGGTGCGTGATGATGAGTCCAACCCCGGCTTCGACCGCTTCAGCAACGGTCTCGGGCGTCACGGTCAGGCACGTCAGGAGGCGCTCCACAGGCGCGTCCCGGTCCCCGAGCAGCAAGCCGACGTTGTCCCAGTCGGCGGCAAGATCGAGGGGGGCAAACTGCTCCAGGAAGTCGACGACAGCAGCAACGGTGAGCATGTTAGCAAGGATGAAGGATCTTGAGTCATCCTTCTCTGGTGAGGCCGGTTAACCCTTCCGGCTGGGAGCACAGACGATCACCAGGACCAGGAGCGTGGACGCGAAGGCCACGGCATATGGCAACGCCGAGGTGCGGCCGATTTCGCCATCGGTTGCTGAGGTTGCCTGGGCATACACAGCCGGGAGCCAACCAAAGCGGGCGGGTACCAGAGGAGCTGTCCAATGCAAAAGCAAGCACCACATGCTGTTCGTCCCAGGTCATTCGTTTAGCCGATAGCTCCGGGCGAGCGCGGACTCCGCCCTCGCCCGAAGCTCGCGGCTAAACATACATCGTTTCTGCCCGGCGGACTAGCCCGCTCGGCGGTAGCCGCGCCAGGCGCGGTCCCACCAGGGCTTCTCCTTCTCTTTGTTCTTGTCCTTGTCTTTATCTTTATCCTTCATCGGCAGGGGTGCCGGCTGGACCTGGGCGCTCGGATCGGGTTCGGGTTGGGCACGCCGCCACCGACGCT
>JBGQLF010000405.1:0-7980 GCA_041499985.1 Gemmataceae bacterium | reverse complement strand
CGAGCCGGCTTTCGACCTCCTGGAGGACGTGCCAAGCCTGGTCGTCATCGAGGTCATCGCGGACACTGTGCACGTCGTCGATGGTCCAGAGGTGAGCGATCGTGCGTTGCTGCTTCAGCAGCTCGTGGATGACGACATCGAGGTCGCAATTCTCCAGCAGGTCCTGGATTTCGACCTCGGCGGGAACCCGCATCGTGCGGCCGAGCGATTGTTCGAGGATTTGGTCGATGTTAACGGTGACTTTCATGGTCAGATTCCTTTCGGGTTGAGGGCGGCCCCTAAGGGCCGCCCGGTTGATCCGTGATTAGGCGTTGTCCTTGGGTTCCGGCACGCGGAGGACGATCTTGCCGTCCAGCGGGATGGCGTTGAGCTGGATGACGAAACCCTTTTGGTCCCGGCTGGTCCAGGCGACCCCGATGCGGGTCCAGAAGCTCTTGTCGTTGCCCTTGCCCTCACGGACCTGGTAGGCGACGTGGCTGGGTTTGTTGGTGCCATTGCCGGTTGGGGTTGTAACGCTGTCTGACATGGTCTTTCTCCTTTTGCTTTGAAGACCGCCCATCGCGGCCTTTCCGGGGGCACGTGCAAAGCCGCTACAGCCGGGAGCACGGCGCTCGGTCCAGTGCCGGGTGAGAACGAAACGGCTTTGGGGAGGTTGGCGATTAATCGCCTTACCTCCCCGCCGTTTCGCAACGGAAGCCGGTGCTGGACCGGCCCGGCGGCGGCTTTAGACCCCGGACCTGAAAGGCCGTGGGCGCGTCAGAGGAGGCGCGGGAGAACCTGACCGGCGGCACGAACCTGCAACAGCGGCACATGGGAAGGATCGGCCGCACAGACCTGCGGTGTCCGCCGGGAGCGGGGAATGAGAGCAGCGGGAACAGGGCGGGGTGCGCCCAGACGGTGACGGCACGGGTGCGGCCTCGGCCACGGCGTTACGGCGGCGGCAGCCCGCGGCCGAGAGAAGCCCTGGCAGCGGAGGAAGCGGCCGGGCGGGAATGCCTGGCGAGACATTTGGTTTCTGCGAAAAGGGGCGTCCGTCAGCCCGCGATCTGCGCCGCCCGGGAGCGTAGGGGCGCAGTCAAGGGGCAACCTGCCAAAGGCGCGGGGGCCGGGGATCAGGACAGCTTTTGCTTGACAGTGCCGGCGCAAAGAGCGAAAGCACGACCATGCGACCCAGGATGATAGAACCCTGCCCCCGGCAGCTGGCGCAGGCTATTCTCAACCATGCCTTCACGCCGCCAAGCAAAGCATCCTCCAGCATGACCTTCCGGGAACAACTGCTGCACGATCATCTCACGGAACATGAGATGGAACACGCTGCCGGCTTGCTCTGGGCGCTAAAACTCCTGGAAGAAAACGTCGCTCTCCCCCCAAGCGCCAAGCGCGATCTAAGGCATGGGCTGGACGTGATCGCAGCCTACAAGCACGAGTCCGCGGAACTGAGCGGCATCGAGGGAAGAAGGGCCGGTGCGGCCGAGATCAGGAATCTCAACTCCATCGCAACGCTGCTGCGGGTCCTCGCCCACGAACTCGGCCTATCCCTGATCGAGCCTGGACAGGGCTGCTGATCGGCCCTTTCATGCCTGAGCAGAGCCGGTGCCCCGCAGGCAGACCGCCGGGGGCTGCTCGGGCTGGCCGGCATTGTCCTGCTGTTCGGCTACGCCTACTACCTGCTACTTCGTTGATCATAGCTTTGCCCGCACGCTTCACGTCTTAGCGCGCGGCCGCGCTGATTCCCTGCGCGGCGATTGCGCAGCCCTTTCCGATGCGCTAGTCTCCACCCCGTTGTGTCGTTTTGTGCGACTGTTGACATCGCCCTTGTACCAAGTGAAAGGGGTGTGTCGGATGACGGTCCATCTCAGGCCGTTGCTTCAGCAAGGAAACCTGAAGCTCGGGCAGGCGATTCACACGTTTTCGCTGCCCGCTGTCGTTACCTGCCCCGGCCGGTCTTCGGTCTGCGAGCGGGTCTGTTACGCGCAGCGGCATCGCTACCGCTTCCAGGCGGTAATCGAGCGGCTGGTGTACAACTTCCAGCAATGCCGGCGGCGGGACTTCGTACCTCGGGTGGTGCGAGAAATACGATGCAAGGGCTGCCTGGTCATCCGCGTTCATGTGAGCGGCGACTTTTTCAGCACCGACTATGCTGAAAAGTGGCTGGGCATCATGAAGCGATGCCCTGGCCCTCGCTACTACTGGTACTCGCGTTCGTGGCGAGTGCCGGAAATCCGCGAGGTGCTGGAGCAGATGGCCATGCTCAGGCAATGCCGCTGCTGGTATAGCGTGGACTCGGAAACGGGTCTGCCTGAACACGTCCCGGATGGCGTCCGGCTGGCCTACCTGCAAGTGCGGGTCGGCGAGCAGCCGGAGCTGGCGGACCTGGTGTTTCGTGCCCGTGGGGCCAGGCGAGAGCGTATCCCGCTGTCGCTGGCCTGTCCGAGCGAAACGCCGCAGGGAAGGTCGCATGACATGAACTGCGGTTTCTGCACGCGGTGCTGGAGGTGATCCATGTCGGAGCGCCTGTGCGACATCTGCGGCAGGGCAAAAGGGTCCACCGTGAATGTGGTCGGGGAGGATGATGGCATTCCTCTCGGGCCAGTGACGCAATGCGATCTGTGCAAGCGATATGCGTGCCCGGATTGCTCGGCAGAGTCGGATTGCTGCTTTTGTGATGCCGATGATCATGACGCTGATCCGGCTTGGGCCCCAAATGGCTGGAGGCGATTGCCTCCGAAATCGCTATTTGATGGCGTTGTCGAATGGAAGCGGCTCTAGCCCGCTTCGGAGAGGGCTGCCTTCGGGCGGCCCTTTTCTTGGCGCTCAGCCGGCGGCGTGCGGCTCGGGAAAGGGATGGCGGCGGAGGACCTCGTCGTAAATCAGAGTGCGGCGCACGGCATCGCCGATGGGACCCGTGCGGTGCAGGTTTTCACGGTGAAAGATCGTGGCGTGGCTGAAGGCCTGGCGCTCCAGTTCCTCCCGCTCCTTAGAAGAAAGGCCGGCCAGGTACTGATCAATGTGGTCCTGCTTCGCCTGCCTGGCGGCCGCTTCCGTGGCTTCCTGCTGCTGCTGGGCTGCTTCGCGGCGGCGGCGTTTTTCGTCGGCCTCGTGCCTGGCCTTGGCCGCGGCCTGTTTTTGGCGCTCGCGCTCATCCTTGGGGACATAGGACTTGGGCGGGGTATAATCGTCGCGGATCGACTGCACGAGGTAGCCGGCGGGGTTCTGCGACGCCTGCTTGTCGCTGTTCTCCATCCGCCAGTCGAACAGATCCATCTTGGCTTCGATGCGCTCGGCGGGGTAGGCGGCCACCAGCTCGGCGGCGGTGCTCGGGGTCACGCCCCGTGCGGTCAGTTGCTGTGCGAGGGCAGTTAGGGCAGCCTCGGGGGGCTTGCCGGCGGTCGAGGAGAGTTTCTTGAGAAAGATCACCTTCCACCGGCCGCGGTGGACCTGGAGGAATCGCTCGGAGGGCGGCAGCGGCTCCAGGAACCCCTTGGCCTCCAGCTCCTCAATGCCGGGGGTAAGCTTTTCCTTGATCTTGCCGGTGTGGTAGCCGCGGCTTAAGCCGATATGGGCAAAGGCAAGGTCCTCCAGGTCGAACTCCAGGCGCGGGCGGTGGTAGAAGTGTTTGTCGAGGAAGCGGAACAGCCGCTTGGAGGTCGGGGTTTCCAGGTCGAGATAGAAGTCAAGGCTCAGCCGGCGGAGGTAGCCGGCCTGGAAGCTCTGGAAGACGATATTGCTCCAGGTGAAGGAGGAGAAGGGCAGGGCCGTCTGGCCGGCAAGCTTGCGGGGAATGCGCTCGCGCTCGTAAAGGAAAGCATCTTCGAGGATGTGGAATTTCGCGTCCACCCAGCTCTTGCGCTCGTTGTCCCACCAAGCCCGATCGTAGAAGAGGGTGACGGTCATCCAGCGGTTGATGGACTCTTCCAGGCGGTGGTAGCTCTTGCCCTCGTCGCGCCAGTCGAGCAGGCGGAGGAGTTCGTAGCGGGTGAAGTGGACGATGCGGTCGGTGAAATTGTTGGCGTACTTGGTGAGCAGGATCAACCCCAGGATCACGTCGTCGTCCCTGGCGCTTGGCAAGCCGTATTTGTCCGAGCCGGTGATGGTCACCTTGCGGGTGACGGGTTGGTTCGTGCGCGGGTCCTGGATGATGTCCTCGAACTCCAGGGTCTTGAGATGGCGCGGGCCGTGCTCCGTGAGGAGGGTGATGGGGAACTCGGCTAGGTTCATCTCGTCGCGGGCATCGCCCTTGTCAGGGGGCAGATCCCGCGACCGCGTGAACGGAATGACTGCTGCGCTCATGTTGCTTGATTTTCACCTGAAAAAAGAGAAAAGCAACAACATAGTGGCGCGGTTTGCCGTGTTATTGTTTTTCTACAAGGTTATACAAGAGTTCAAGAAGTTATTGAAACGCAACGCATTGAAAACAAACAACTTAACTGCTGGTTTCGTCCCCCAAGTCACGGTAATCCGTCCCCCAAAGCACGCTACGGCGTCCCCCAAGTCACGGTACTTCGTCCCCCAAAGCACGGTAGTTTCGTCCCCCAAAGCACGGTAATCCGTCCCCCAAAGCACGGTACTGCCGCAGATGCAGCTGCGCGAGGCCACGCGAGCAAACGGTCCGGGCAGGCAATGGCCTTGTGTCCCCCAAGTCACGGTAATGTTTGTGCACCAGCGCTGGGCTGGGCCTGGAGTGATTGGCACCCCCGAGAATCGTCACCTGGATCGCTTGGGCGGCTTCCTGGCCCGCGGCCGCGGCCGCCTCGGGCGGGGCAGGGGAATTACCGCATCCTGCCCCCCCGGCCGTTCTTGCTCAGCATGGCACTGAATGCGGCCATCGCCAGGATGGAGCCTAGCATGACGGTGGCGCCGGTCACCATCGGATCGCCTTCGGGACAGCTGTTGCGGATTTGCTTGGAAATCTCCTTGCGGACCTGGTAGTTCAGCTCGCGCTCGGCGTAGCTTTGCAGGGTATCGCCGCTCATGTCCGCACTCCTGATGGGTGCGGGGCAACGTAGCAGAAGAGAATCATGTTGACGAGAGGCAAGCGCAGCATCCTGCGAAGCCGCGCAGGCGGCTTGGTAGAGCTGGTAGATGGGTAGAGCCTGACGGCTTGGCAGGAGGAGCGGCGCCGAGCTTCTGATACCACGCGGCCATGCCGTCGATGGCGCGGGCCAAAAAGGCGGGGTTGTTTCCCCGGCGGCTCCCTTTGCCGAGCCGGTCAGTTCAGGTCGTTGAGGTCGAAGGAGGCCGGCCAGGTGGTTTTGCCGAAGATGCCGTAGGTGGCCGGTATTCCGGGTTCGCCTATATTGCAATTGATCAGGATTTCCGGCTTGCCTCCGTCGCCGGGCCGCACGTCGGCCACAAAGGCAAACGTACCGTTAGTACAATAGCTGTTGGCTACCGGCCCGTAGATCTGGAAACTGTCGGTGCCGTCCCAGAGGAAGTCGGAGTAGCGAACGGTCGATGGCCAGCCGCTCACCGGCTGGTACATGACGAGCGACGCCCCGGCACCGCTCCGTCCGAGCGGACTCACCCCGCCATAGCCCACAAGCAGGTCGGCACGGCCGTCACCATTGACGTCTGCAAACATCTCATTCCCAGGGTCGCCGTTCAGCCAGCCGGGCTTGGCGGAATCATCCCAGATAAAGCCCTTGCCCGCCACCTGGACGGCGGTAGTGATATCGACCGACGCCGGCCAGTTGGCGCCGTCATTGCGCCCATAGAGGACGGCAAACGTATGTCCCACATCAAAGACCATGTCCGGGAAGCCGCCGCCGTTGGCGTCGAGGGGTTTATAGATGATAGTGCCGAAGCTGCCATTTAGGAGGCCGCCGCTGAAAAAGGTGCCACGGTTGGGGGTGGCGGGCTCTTCGCCCGACAGGTCGAGGATTGCCGGTGCCGTGCCGACGCCGGGAGGCAGGAGCACGGCCTGCCAGTTGGCGCGCGAGCGGCCGTATACCACGTGTACTCCATTTACATACTTCCCTGACAGGAGGATGTCGGCATAGCCGTCATGGTTGTAATCCGCCGCGGGACCCACTGGCAGGTTCCACGCCCAAATGTATTGCGCATAATTCGAGGCGTACATCTGGAAGCCGTTGGTGCCGTCCAGGTCCTTCAGGGCGATGCTCGGCGTGTTCTGCCAGGTGTTGCCGGCCCCGGTGTTGGGCTTGCCGAAGATCACGAACCCTGCGCTGGGAGTGACGACACTGCAGGGCCCGTTGCAAGCAACCAGTGCGAAGCCGATGATATCGTTGTACCCATCGCCGTCGACGTCGGCGATCGCAAAGGTAGTATCGTATTGATTGTAAAAACAGCCGTCAAAAAAACCCGAGCCGGCGTTACAGTTGCTCCCATCGACATGGACGCCGCTGGTGCCGTTGACGCCGGTGAACCCGTTGAAATTAGCCGTATTGACCGTGGCCGGCCAGGCGCCTGGGCCGCCGAACATAACCCACGCAGTAACCTGCCCGCCGGAGATGATGTCGGCACAACCGTCGCCGTTGAGATCGCCGACGGTCGGATTTACGGCGTTACCGGCATTCACGATGGTAAACCCGTTGGTGCCGTTGAGGGTAGTGATGTCGAGGCCGGCGGGCGGGATTGGCCAGCCGTTGGCCGTGCCGAACACTACATAACCATACCCAAATATGAGATCGGGGATGCCATCGCAATTGATGTCTGCGATGGCGCGGAGATACACTCCATAGCGGTCGATGCGGAAGCCGACGGGAACGCACGCCGCGCCCAGGCAGCAGGTGTGCTTGTAGGTCTGGTTGTAATAAACGAGGTCGTCGAAGGTGGCGGTGGCCTGCTTCTGCACGAACACGTTATCGAAATTGGTGGCGAAGGCGGCGTTGACGCTGGCGTTGTCGATGGTGGCGGCGTCGGTGGCGCCGATGTTGATGCGCCCGGCGACGTTGCTGCCGTTGCCCGGAAACGCGCCATGCCCGTCCGGGCCGTGGGAGATGTAGGCGTACATCACATTGTCCAGTGTGGTGCCGGAGCCGTCCTTGATAGTCACTCCCGGCGTGCCGGAGGATTGCAGCGACAGGCAGGAGGAAGTGAGCGTCGCCCGGGTGTCCACGGCGTAGGTGATGCGGCGGCCCCAGTCATCGAAGGCGAAGTCGTCGGGCAGGATCAAGGTCTTGGTGGGCAGCGTTCCGGCCACGACGTTGCCGGAGGGGCCGAAATTGGCCGCAGGACTGCCGCCGGTGCAGGTGCCGGGGGTGGCGGCTTCCTTGCCGAAATTCTGGTCATTGGTGGGCTTGCTGCCGTCAGCCGGACAGGGCAGGTGGCCGTAGCGGAGCATGTAGCCTATGAGGGCGTGATCAATGGCCTGGTAGCGGGAGACGGTGTCGTTGGCCTTGCGGGTGTTGGAGCCTTTCTGTCCGCCGGGCAGCGCGGCCGTGGCCAGCACCGCCAGCACCGCCAGCATGATCGTGACCTGGACGAGGGTGAAGCCGCTTCGGTGCTGTTCAACCTGAAGTTGAGGGGGGGGGGCGGCGGTTAGGTTAGGCTGCATGCTCATGGCGGTGCTTGCTCTCGGTGTCGGCGTGCATTTCCATAAGGCCACTGCATCGCCCAGCGGTCCAGCGACAGGCTGGGCCTTCTGTCTTAACAGATAGCAAAAAATGGTTAAGAAGGGCTGAAGGGCCAGCCGCGTCAGGGCGCGAGGTCCTGGCCGCGTTGCTGGATGTCCTGGATGGCCTGGCGGAGCTGGTCCTCGGAGAGCGACCAGCCGTCATGGGGCAGGCGGCCGACCAGCTTGAACTTGAGGCGCTGGTACACGTCCTGGGCGGCCTCGTCGTCGCCGAGCACGTCGGCGGCCAGGGCCAGGGCGAGCTGGGCCGGGCCTGATCCGGCGTAGCCCCATTCCGGCCCGGTCGGGCTGTGGCTGCGCAGGTCGAGCCGCAGCGGCAGGTCGCGGCTGCTGCCGTCCGCCTCGTGGACTTTGACGACGCATCCCTCGGGGGTGCGGTAGCCGGT
>JBGQLF010000404.1:0-7988 GCA_041499985.1 Gemmataceae bacterium | reverse complement strand
TGGGCGTCGGCGTCGAGTACCTAGACACCACGCTCAGTTTCTACCAATAGCCGAGGTAGCCCGCACGAGCGGGAACCGGAGAGGGCTGCATCGTGGGCAGCGACCTGGGGGAACCCATGCCAATCACCGTTCACCACAAACCGGTCGATGCAAGCCGGACATACAAACTTCACGCCTGGGACGGCTCGACGACCTGGGACCTCGCCGGCATGCCAGGCGCCGACGGGTTCGGCTTCACGCTTGGGGACATGCCGGACGCCCGCAAGCTCCGGTTCCTATTTCACGCGGTCGATCCGCAGACGCACCACGACGCCTGGGAGCCGGACGACTACATCCGCCGCATCCGGCTCGCAACACCCGCCGAGATTTGGAGCTTCGACTACACAGCACGCCTCCTCTACGAGGTGCCTGCCCCGCCAGGCGTGACGTTCCACCCGGGCGACGTGCTGACCTTCAAGGTGGTCACGCAGCAGCGCTTCAAGGGTGGCCGGCTCTTCGTGTGGAACCCTTACCATCCGGCAGATAGCGCCGCGTACTTTCCCGAATCCTCGCGGAACGACCCGGTCTCGACCTTCTCCGTGCCGTTGGCCGCGTGGATGACGGGCGGGTTCCACTTCAAGCTGGTAGGGACCGGCTCGGACGGCAAGGATTTCTGGGAGCCGGACGCGAGTAACCGGGTCTGGCGGCCGGGTGACGGAAGCACCGTGTGGCTAAAGAGCGGTCAAGTGAGCGTGCGCAGCCAGCCGCTCACCCTGGCCTCTCTCCCGGTCGAGGTCCTGTTCCCCGCCGCGCTCGGCAGCCCGCCGGCTTTGAACTTACTCGATCCCATCGAAGGTCTACCCCAGTCCCTCTCGGGGACGATGGCTCCGTTCCCGGGCAGCGCGCTCTTTCGCCTAGGGAGCTACGCCATCCCGATCTACCCCGACGCGGCGTACACTCTGTCCGTCTTGGGTGGTTTTGAAGGCACGCCTCCCCTCGCCCGCCCGTTCCCCGCAGACCCCGACGACTTGACCGCGCCGTCCCGGTTCATCCTCGGCGTGGACGGCTGGGTGAAGGATTTTCCCACGATCGCGACCTCCGTAACGCTCATCGTGGAGCCCAAGCCTGCGACAAGTTTTGCAGAGGGCCTCACCGTTCAGGTCGGCGTGGGCAGCGCCCCCGCGTACCAGACCGTGACGGCTTCCCTTGACCCGGATGGGACCTGGCGCGCAAAGCTGAATGCGGTGCAAACCATTCCGAACTGGGTGCGGTTGTTGCCGGCGGCGAGCGACGAGCCCAGGCCGTACGATTGGATCGACGTGCGGCGGCTTTTCACCCCGCCGGGAGCCGCTGCAACCTACTTCACCGCCGAGGGTGTCTACGGGCTGACGACTCGCGGGAAGGTATCCTTCGCCGATCCACTGAGCCGTACCGCGCTGATGCAGGCTACCTTTGGTCAGGCCGTGGTGACTGCCGGGGTTTTCAGCCCGACCGAAATGCCGCACGGGGCGACGGTAGTTGGGAACGGCGTCTATTTCGTCCTCCACGCCCCGCACGCGGCCTGGGCGGCGCTCGTCCTCATCGACGAGCACGCGCCGGGTGGCCCGGCTCGCCGGCAGTTCCCGATGAACCTCACGGGCGACGCGCTCTACTGGTGGTGCAAGGTCCCGTCCCAGAACGCAGCGCCTGGCACGCGCTATCGCTTCGCGCTGAACGACGACGTGGAAGTGATGGACCCGGCGGCCCGGCAGGTCTTCGACAGCGGGAACTTCCAGACTGGCCCCGGAGACGACCCCAAGGATCCAGGGACGTCCTGGTCTATGTTGCTCGACGTTGCAGCCGTAAGCGCCACGGCCCACGCGGCACCGTGGCAGACGATGGGCTGGGAGGCGCTCCTCCTTTACGAGCTTCACCCCAAGCGCTTCACCGACCTCAGCCCCGGCACTCTCGCCCCGCTCGACTTGCTCGCCGACGAGCTCCAGACCACGAACCACCTTGGCAAGCCAGGCTACCTGCGCAACCTCCCCGTCACGGCCCTCCAGCTCATGCCGGTGAGTGAGTTCAAATCGACCAACTCCTGGGGCTACAACCCGGCCTTCTTCTTTGCCGTCGACAGCGGCTACGGCAGCGCACCGGCCCTGGCGCGGCTCGTGAGGGCCGCCCACGCCTGCGGCCGGGGAGTGCTGCTGGACGTGGTTTACAACCACATGAACGACTCGCCCCTCACGCTGATCGCGAAGGATGTGTATCGCAACGGCGACGCCTGGGGCGACCGGATCACCAACGCTCATCCCATGGTGAAGGAGTTTTTCCGGCAGGCGACCGTGTACCTCTGGCGGACCTTCGGCCTGGACGGCTTCCGCCTCGACAGCACCAAGACGATTGTGGAGAACAACGGCTGGGACTTTCTGGGTTCGATTCGCGGCGCCTTGCGGGCCGCGGCCAGCGCCGAAGGGCGGGCCTGGCCGTACTTCGTCGGCGAGAATGACCCCAAGTACTGGGACATCACCAACCCCGCCTGGAGCGTCCTGGATGGGCAGTGGGACATCGACGAGGTCTACCGCCTGGGGGACGTGGCCTACGATCCGTGGCAGCCGTCGGACGACCACGCGGGAGCGCTCAAGGCCGACATGGACGTGCCCCAGACCTGGGGCCGGCCGTTCTACGAGGCAACACGGTTCGGCGAGAGTCATGACAGCGTGAGCGGCCAGGCCGACAACCAGAGCAACAAGCGCATCGCCGCCCGGCCGCCTTTTGGCATGGGCTTCCAGATGGCGAAGGCCGTGGGAACCGTAACGCTGCTCGCGAACGGCGTGCCGATGCTGTTCATGGGCGAGGAGGTCGGCGAGACCCGCTTCTTTTCGTTCGACAACGAAGGCCCGGTGACGAATCCGCAGCTGCACGACCTGCCTGCGGGCATGGCTACGGACAACACCCGCATCCTCGCCTGGTTCCGTTCTCTCCTTGGCCTCCGGAACGACCCGGCAAAAGGGCTCCGCGGAAACGACAACTCCCAGGTCGTCCGCACTGGGCGGAGGACCGTGGCCTTTACCTGCGGCTCCGGGCAACGACTCTTTGTCGTTGTCACCTTCGGCACCGAGAATCAGCAGCAAGACAGCTCATGGCTGGGTCTCCCCGGGGGCAGTGCCTACAAGGAGATCTTCAACTCCTCCTGGCCTGTGTTCCAGGTGGAGTTCGAGCAGGAGCGGACCAACGGCGGCTACGACGCCCAGATCGGGAGCGGGCAGCTACTGAACCTTCCCCGGATCGGCGCCGTGGTCCTCGAGCGGCGGTGAGGCGCGCGCGTATTACTCCGGCAAGAAAGATTATCACGTAGGACGGCTCTCCAGAGCCGTCCGGACGGCTCTGGAGAGCCGTCCTACGTAACCAACTTCTTTGCCGGGGTAATAGGTGTCTGCGAAGGAGACGCCACAGCGTCCTTTCATGCCGCTTCCGTCCGTTGCTATTTCTGTTCCATCACCCATACGCCCCGCCACTCGCCGGGTGGGGGATTCTGCTTCAGATACTCGCACCGCTGGATATAGATCTGCGCGCCCTTGTCGCCGGGATGACAACGGAGCGCTTGCCCAAACGCATGAACGGCCTTGTCCCAGTTGCCGATCCGATACAGTTCCAGCCCATCGCGAAAATAATTCAGGACATCCACCATGGCCGGAAACGTGTCTTCCGTATGGTAGTCCAGCACCTCATAAACGCGCACCGGTTCCGTCTTGCCCTTGACAATGACGGCGTCCATCTCGCGGGTGCGATAGGTGCCTCGGAGTTGGCTCAGAGTATGTTGACTGATCAGGATATGGGTCCCATACTGCTTGCAAGCACTCTCGAGCCGCGAGGCCAGGTTGACGCCGTCCCCGATCACCGTGTAGTCCATGCGCTTGGGCGAGCCGATGTTGCCCGAGACGACCTGATCGGTGTTCAGCCCGATGCCAATGTCGATCGGCTTCTGGCCAGCCTTCGCGCGTTGGCGGTTGTAGCCCCCCAGCTCGCGCATCATCGCAATCGCCGCCCGGACGCTGCGGTCCGGGTCGTCTTCATGGGCCAGGGGTGTTCCGAAGACGGCCATGATGGCATCGCCGATGAACTTGTCGAGCATCCCCCCTTCCCGCTGAATGCACTCCACCATGATCGTGAAGTATTCATTCAACAGAGCCACGGTCCCCTGCGCGCCCAGTTCCTCGGTGAGGGTGGTGAAGCTGCGCACGTCCGAAAACAGCACGGTGGCTTCACTCGTTAGTCCTCCCAGGATCTCCTCGCCCGCCTGGAGCAGCTTATCGGCCAGGCTGGGATCCATGTACCGCGCCATGGTGGACTTCAGCCGTTTTTCACTGCTGATATCCTCGATCAGCATCATCGTGCCCAGGTTTTCTCCCTTGCCGCCGCTCAGGGGCGCGACCGTCACGTTGACGGATTTCCGGTCCGCGCCCACCTCCACCTCGGCATCCATGGTCAGAGCGGGATTGCGATCCTTCTCCACGCGGCGGATGCTTTCTACCACCCAGGCGTTTTTGCCGGCGAAGAAGTCTTCGGCCCGTTGGGCGAGGATCTTGTCCGGGCTGACGCTCAGGATGCGCAGGCCGGACTGGTTGCAGGTGACGATCCGCTGGTGTTCGTCAAACGTGATGACGCCGTTGGACATACTTTCCAGGATGCTCTCGTTGTAATTCTTGATGTTCTGGATGTCATCGAAGAGCTTGGCATTCTCCAGGGCGATCGAGATCTGAGCCGTGAACGCCTTCAGGCGCACTTCATCATCTTGCTTGAAAATGCCGCCAATCTTGTTGAGGACCTGAGTGACGCCAATCGCTTTGCCTGCCTTATTGCTGACCGGCACGCACAAGAGCGAGCGGGTAAAGAAGCCGGTCTGCTTGTCGAAGGCCGGATTGAAACGCAAATCGGCGTAGGCATAGGGGATATTGACCGTCTCTCCCGTCTGGAAGACGGTCCCGGCAATCCCCTTGTTGTTGGGGAAGCGGATGCGCGTCGCCCCCAGTCCCTCGCCGACCTCCGTATAGAGCTCGTTGGTCTTCTCATCGTTGAGAAAGAGCGTGGAGCGCTCGGCGTGGAGGATCTTGGTCACAATCGACATGATCATTTGCAGGAGGCGTCCCAACTGGATCTCGGAAGAGATCTCGGAGACGACATTGAGAAATTCGGCCTCTTTTCTCTGGTTATCCAGCATTTTCACGACCGAGAGCGTGCCATGCAGCACGATCGAGGCTTGCTGCATGACCGCTTCGAGCAGCAGCAGGTCGCTCTTGGTAAAGCTCCCGGTCCGCTTGTTGAGAGCCTGGGCGACGCCGAGCAGCTCTCCGCGTTTGGTTCGGATCGGTGTACAGAGAATATTCTCCGTCTTGTAGCCGGTCTTCTCATCGACGGCCGGGTTGAAGCGCGGGTCCGCATAGGCATCGGGGATCAGCAGGCTTTCGTCGGCCGTGAAGACATGGCCGGCGATGCCCTCGGTGTCCGGCACGCGGATCTGCGGGACCCGGTCGCCCTGGGAAACGTGCGTATACAACTCCCCGCTCGAGGCGTCGTGGAGGAAAATGCTGCTGCGGCTGGCCTCGGTAACATCCGAGGTCAATTCCAGCAGGGTGTCGAGCTGTTCATCGAGCGAGTTCAAAGCGGCCAGTTTATTGAGAACCTCCAAGAGCGTGGCCGCTTTCGCGCCCAGCGCCAGGCGCTCGCGCTTCGGTGATACCGTGCTGTTGGCCTTATTCCTTGTTGGCATGCGGATGCTCCCATTGCTGCCGGACCGCGGCAAGATGCTGCTGCAAGTGCTGGACCTCCTCGCTATGACGGAGTTCCAGAATCCGTTTTTGCTCCTGAAAGACGCGCCGTTCCTGCTCCAGTTGATCGCGCAGGGCAGTGATCGTGGCCCGGAGCTCGGCGCTTTCGTTGTGGGCGCGGCTGACCTCCTGGTGTACCCGGGCGTCCGAGGCGGCCTGGGCGTTCTCCAGCTCCTGCCGCAAGACCGTAACGGTGGCCTTGAGGTGCATCATCTCGCCCTGGGCCTCGGCAACGGCTCGTTGGATGGTTGCCTGTTTCTGGGCCTGTTCTTGTTCGAGCTCGCCGCGCAGGGTAACGGCGAGGGCTTGCAACTGGCTGATTTCCTTCCGCGCTGTCGCGAGAGCCTTCTCCACGCTCAAAGCGCGCTCTGCTCGTGCCGTCTCTAACTCCCGGCGCAACTCCGTCACCGTTGCTTTGAGCTGAACAATTTCATTGCTGCTCGCGGCCAGAGCCTGCTGGACCTTGCGCGCTAGCTCGCCGGCTTGCACTTCCAGCTCCTGACGCAAGGCGGCGATGGTTTCTTGCAGGTGGCGATTCTCCTGGGCCAAGTGCAAGTGCTGGTCAAAATGGTTTGCTTCCCGCCCTGCTGCATTCATGAATCACCCTGCTTGCCAGGATACCTAGGTTCAAGCTGCTGACACGAAGACGGCTTTCCGTGCAAAGGTCTCGAGCAAGATCACGCCACCTTATCCCTGGCCTGAAGTTCCATCGGGAACTCCCATTCTAGCTGCCGCGGGAAACCGTCACAACGGTTCGGGCGCACATGCCCGGTGGCAAGGCAAGTATCTTTTCTGATTTTCTTGTGAACCCTCGACCGTCCTTGGGCGTCTAGAGAATAGCAGGTGAAGGACATCCTGATTTGACAAGGTCCTCAACCTGTGCCGATTCGATCCTTGAGGTAATGATGCCTGCTTCTGATCTCTCTTGCGGTAATGAATGGATGCCATCGCGGCGTCATGCCGGTCAACCGGCCGAGGCGCTGCCGGCGTATCCCTTGCGTTTGTGACATCTGCGGCCAGCATGCGATCGGTCTCCTGGCCAGGTGTCACAACAAGCACCTGGCCTTTTTTTGTTGGGACGTTGCAAAAAATTGGCCGGTCGTGGGCGCCGTTGGCAATTCTAGGGTAGTGGCGAGGAGCCTGGAAAACGATCTAACAGCAACCCATGTTTCCCAGCTGGGTTTCCGGAAAGGGGGTGAGCCATGGTCCTGCAACCGCGGTGGAAACGTTTACGCCAGACTCTTCGCATGGGGCCGTGGCGTAAGGGCAGCGTATCCGCCTTTTAAGCGGTAAGGTGGGGGTTCAAATCCCTCCGGCCCTACTATGGGATCCAGGTGTTAGCGGTAGCATTTCTGCCTCTTAAGCAGCAAGGTGAGGGTTCGAGTCCCTCGGGTCCCACTCGAAAAAAAGTGTCTCACGGTGGAAGAATAGCCGAGCACTGTCGTTTAAGAAAGCGAAGGAACAACGATCTGGATGTGGGAGAGCTTGGTGAATCCGCCGGCGTCGGAAGCCGGAGAACGCTGGTTCGAATCCAGCCATCCAGACTGCGAAACGGAAAGACGAGCCAATTGGCGATGGCAGCCGTCCCGAAAACGGCCGAGCGAAAGCCTTGAAGGTTCGACTCCCTCTCTTTCCGCTGCTGGTGCCCTTGGCCGATCGGCCCAGGCATCTGTCTTCCAAGCAGAACAGGCGGGTTCGACTCCCGCAGGGCACTCTGACATTCCGGGGTCGGCTAATGGTAGGCTGGCTGGCTTTGATCCAGAAGATGTGGGTTCGACTCCTACCCCCGGAACTGCTTGCTCTTTGACAAGACAGCGAAAGTTGTCCTAGCGGGCCAGCGATTGTGGCCACGACCCTCTCACGGTGGAGATCGTGGGTTCGAATCCCGCCTACGGATAGTTGGCGGCACGGAAGGCCGGGAGGGGCGCCCGAAGCGACGGTGCTACGATTACTCGGGTACGCAAACTTGGCAAAGCGGCGAAGCTCAAACCTTCGTGATTCTGTGGGTTCGACTCCCACTCCGAGTATTAGAGGAGGCCGAGCGAGGCGTTGGTAATTGCAGCTTGTCCAAAAAGTTGAACAGCGACTTCGTCGTACTTCCTTGCAGCTTCCTCAGGCGTGGAAAAGCGCCCAACGGTGCGGAGTTCCTTGTCAATACATATGCGCGCTTCCCAGCGCTTCTTATATCTTGGGTTGGTCACG
>JBGQLF010000403.1:0-7989 GCA_041499985.1 Gemmataceae bacterium | reverse complement strand
TGCATCCGCCGGCAGCTGCGGCCCAACGACATGCCGGCCACCTGTATGGCCGTGCAGAGCTACGGGCTCCTGCCCTTTCGCTCATTCCATCTTCGCGCCTCGTGGCGCACGATCATGGCCATCTCCTGTACGGTCCGACAACTTACCAATTACCTCCTTACTGAAGAGCACGCCTGAGGAACGGGGAAGTTGCCAATTTGCTGGGCCAGTGCCAGCACTCCCAGTATAGCCTTCCGTTGCTTTTTCTTGTCGCTCACTCCGCCTCCTCCGACGACACTGCCCGTTCGATGGTGATGCCCAGCGCCCGAATCTTCGTGCGCAAGCTGCCGCGCGTGATGCCAAGGATCTTCGCTGCCTGCACCTGGTTGCCCTGCGTGTGCCGGAGCACGCCGGTGAGCAGGTGACGCTCCATCAGGGCCAGCGCCTCGGCATACAGGTCCTGCGAACCCGCCTGCAAACGCTCCTCCAGGAAGCGCTCCCAATCGGAGACCGCGGGAAGTGCTGCCGCCTCGGGCGGTGCTCGCTCTCCGTTCCGCACCGAGGGCGGTAGGAATTCGGGCACCAGCACCGGACCGCTGGCCTGCAAGAGCGCCTGCTTGAGGACGCTTTGCAGCTCGCGCACATTCCCGGGCCAGGAATACTGCCCCAACAGGGTGAGCGCTTCCGGCGTGGCCCGGTAGATCTCCTTGCCGAGCTCACGGCTGAAGCGCTTCAGGAAATGCTCGACCAGGAGCGGGATATCCCCGCTGCGCTCGCGTAACGGCGGCAGCCGAATGGTGAAAACGCTGAGACGGTAATAGAGATCGCCACGGAATTGACTGGCGGTCACGAGTTCTTCCAGATCGTAATTCGTGGCGGCGATCAAACGCACATTGGTCTGGATCACCTCGTTGCCGCCGACGCGTTCGAACCGCTGCTCTTGCAAGACCCGCAACAGCTTGGTCTGCGTCAACGGCGTCATGTCGCCGATTTCGTCCAGGAATAGCGTGCCCCCGGAGCACTGCTCGAACTTGCCGATCCGCTTGCGGTCGGCTCCGGTGAACGCCCCTTTCTCATGGCCGAACAGCTCACTCTCCAGCAGCGTCTCGGGGATGGCAGCACAGTTGATCGCCAGGAACGGCGCGCTGGCGCGACGGCTGTGCGAGTAAATCGCGCGGGCCACCAACTCCTTGCCCGTGCCGCTTTCGCCCAGGATCAGCACCGTGACATCCTGAGGCGCGACCCGGCCGATTGCCTTGTACACTTCCTGCATGGCGGGGCAGCGTCCCACCAGCACATCCGAGGTCTCCGACGCGGGTTCTTCCTCGGCGACCACTGCCGGCGAATGCATCAGCCGGCTGATCTCGCTGGCCCGCTTGACCATGTCGCGCAGGGGCGCCAGCTCCAGCGGTTTGAGGAGATAATCGTACGCGCCCAATTTCATGGCCTCGATGGCGCTATCGGTGGTTCCGTGGCCGGTGATGAAGATGACCGGGATGCGGGCATCCTGCTGATGGATCTCCCGGAAAACTTCCAAACCCGGTTGGTCCGGCAGATTGAGATCGAGGATGACCACCTCGGGATGGCGCTGGCAGACGACCTCCAGCCCCTCGGCCGCCGAGGATGCCGTCAGCAGCGTGACTTCCGGTTCTCGGAAGGCGCGCCGGAACGCATGCAAGATCGAAGGCTCATCGTCAATGACCAGCACGACAGACATGCGCGTTTCCCGACAGCTACAGGAAAAGACAAGGTGACAAGGTGACAAGGTGACAAGGTGACAAAAGCAGGGGCAAATTGAAGCAGCCCCAGGCTTTCTTCTGCGGCGCAATCTTCTTCTTGTTTTCTGTCACCTTGTCACCTTGTCGCCTTGTCTCCCTGTCACCTTGTCTCCCGAGGGCAAGCGGACGACAAAGCAAGCGCCGCCTTCGGGGCGGTTCCCCGCCTGGATGGTGCCGCCGTGGCTCTCGGCGATGCGGCGCGAAACCACCAGGCCCAAGCCCAAGCCGGTTTCCTTGCTACTGACAAAGGGCTCGAACAAGCGCGCCAACACCTTTGGCGCGATGCCGGGACCGGTGTCGAGTACGCGCAGCTCCACCTGGCCGTGTTTGCCGGGAAGCAGGTCTACCGTCAAGGTGCCGCTGCGCGGCATCACATCCAGCGCATTGAGGGTCAAATTGACCAGTAGCTGCTGCATTTGTTCGCTATCGGCCTCGACCGGGACCGCCTGGTTGGGGTGCGTGAAACGGAGCTGCACATGCTGTTTGCGGGCCCGTCCACCGATCAACGCAAAGGTCCGCTCGACCACCTCCGTCAAGTTGAGAGGACGCCGCTCCGGTTTCGGCGGCCGGGCGAAGTCGAGGAAGGTCTGAAGGCATCGCTCCATACGGCGGATCTCCAGCTCGACAATGTGCAAATCCTCGCCCGGCAGGCCGCGCGCCTCGCTTTCTTCGCGGTTGGCCTGCACCAGCATCTTGATGGAGGTCAGCGGATTGCGCAGCTCATGCGCCACCCCCGCCGCCAGTTGGCCGACTGCGGCGAGTTGCTCGGCACGCAGCACTTCGCGTTCGCGCTGGCGGAGCTTTTCGATCACCTGCTCGATCTCACCCACTACGCCTTGCATCTGCTCGTGCAGGTGCTGCAAATCGCCATCCTCGGTAAGCACGACGGCGGGCAAGTCCTGTCCCAGTTTATCGGCGGCATCGCGGACGCGCACGCTCAAGCGATGGATCGACTGCCGCAGCCCCCGGGCGACACCGTAGCCGAGCAGGACACCCGCAATGGCTCCGATGCTGCCGACCCCGGCAACTCCCCAGGCCATCCACGTGACGGTTTCGCTATGCACCGGCAAGGACTCTTCGATCTGGCTGGCATTGAAGTCCCGCAGCTTGGTGCAAGTGGGCAAGATTTCGCCTACCAAGATCTCCAACGCCTTCTCGATGGCAGCGTGGGCCGCGGCTTTATCGGAATCCCGGCCAGCTTGCCACTTCGCCAGGTAACGTGCGAAACTGTCATTGAGTTGCCGCACCAGGTACCGTTCCTGGTCCTTATCGGCAAACCTATCCGCCTCGTCCAGCAGCGAACGAATTTGCTCGTGCAGCGCCTCAACCTCTCGACTGCCCGTTGGGAGCAAGGGCACGACTTCTTGCAACTTCATTTCCAGATCATGAGCCGCCTTGCGACTGCCCACGTTCTCCGTGAGGCTGGCGGACGTGCTGGCTTGCTGCCACGACAGGTAGACCGCGACCGCAATGCACAGCCCGAAGAGAAGCAGGCTGACAAAAATCGTCGGACCGGTCAAACGGAGGGAGAGGTTCTGTTTCAGCATCACCCGTTATTGTAGCAGAGATTCGGGAAGGACAAGGAGTCAGGGATCAGTACTCAGTACTCAGTACTCGGTACTCGGTACTCAATACCGCCTCCTGATCCCTGATCCCTGATCCCTGATCCCTGGTCTGCGTTCGACCACCTTGGTCGCCGGATGGTCAGCGCCAACGGCCCCATCCCCTCCGTAGTACGGCCGGTGGAAAGGGTTGAAACACTCCAATTCTTCACACACCAAGCAGTTACATCAGACAGAGCGGATTGGCATGCGGCTTGCTACAGTTCCATCGTGATCGTGTAGGATCTCGCCCACTCGGACAGAGGAATGGTTATGCAAGCTACGCAACCGAATGATACCGTCCTGTACGTGGATGGCATCATCCAGCGGGTAGATGCACTGGCTCGCGAAGTGACCGTGCTGACGGATGGCGTGCAGATGCTCTTTGATGTGCCGGCGGATTGTGCCGTGCTGCTGTGCGGCGAACGCGTCAAGCTGCGGCTGTTGCAGCCGCTGGATCACGCGGTTGTCGCCTACTCGCCTCGGCAGTCGCCGCCAGCCGCGCGAGTGATTGAAGTGATGAATTGGTCCTAGCCGCTGCTCCAGAGGTATCCGCGGGGTCGTGAACGGGGGAAGAGGAACAGCGCGGTGAAGTCTGGCACACACCACCAGCCTTTTTCGCAAGCCACCTGGGTGACTTCCATCGCTTGAGTCGTATGCCAAATCAACACGCGCCGGAACGCCAAGGAGGGCGTTCTCTACAGATCGCTCGCGTTGCGGTCGGTCCGTGGGGAACGCCCTTTCGGCCGTTGATAGAGCTGTAGACTCTTTGCTTGCCACTACTGTTTTCTTGCGTAAGCGCCCGGTCTCTGTCCAGGATCATGCTGGGGCGCGTGATCACCCTTTGACCAAGCAGTGGGCAGAAATGGCACAGTAACTTGAGGAAATCTCGCCTTTCGCCCAAAAAGTTCATGGGTGCCCCCCGTCATGTCGATATAGTCCATAAAGATTCCCTTCTCTGCCTTGATTCGCACCAGGAGCTACACCGCATCGAAGCGGAGACGTTCCGGGGACCCTTCTCCCGCGTCCTCCAAGCGCACGAGGCACGGATCATGACACGACGACGGCTGCTCGCACTCTCAGGATTCTTGTTCCTGAGCGGATGTCTGTATCACGCCAGAGAACGGGCCGATGACATCGTGTGTACCCTGGCCGCGCAACCCTTCGACTTGCAACCGCCGTCGGTGGAAACCAAAACCAACGCCTTGAGCAACTTCTCGTCTGCCCCGGCCAAGCAGGCCGGGACCTCGCCGGCAGCGGCGATGGATGTGCAGACGACCGCCTACATGCAGGCCGAGAGCGAGCAGGTCCAGCTGCCGGCCGACAAACCGAAGTTGGAGCCGAAAATCCCTCCGGAGATTCCCGGCTCGGAGGCGAAGCCCATCCAGCTGCCCCAGGATAAGGTGGCGAAGCAGCGGGCGATCGAGCAGCTCTACCCCGAACTGCCGCCGCTGCCTGCCGAGCCGACTGCCTTACCCGGACCGGAAGGCACACCCTACACCCTGGCGAACCTCCAGCAACTGGCCGCGGCCAACAGCCCCGAACTGCGCCAGGCGGCTTCGGACGTGGAGGCGGCGCGGGGCAACCTCATTCAGGCGCGTGCCTACCCCAATCCGACGGTCGGCTACCAGGTACAACCCTCCAACGACGGCAGCACGGCGGGCGTCCAAGGACCGTTTGTGGACCAGCCAATCAAGTTCGCCGGGAAGCTCAAGTTGGCGGCGGCCGCCGCGGAGATGGACCTGCGCAACGCCGAGATGGCTCTGCGCCGGGCGCGGAGCGACCTGGCGACCCGAGTCCGGAACGCGTATTACACCCTGCTCGTGGCCAAGGAAACGGTCCGCGTCAACCGGGCTCTGGCCCAGTACACGGATGAGATTTACCGCCTCCACACGGGCTTGCTCGGGGCCGGGACGGTCGCCTCCTACGAACCGATGGCCTTGCGGGCCCTGGCCTACACCGCCCGTTTGGCGCATACGCAGTCGATCCAGACCTACATTTATTCCTGGAAGCAGCTCGTCGCCGCCGTCGGCCTGCGTCAGTTGCCGCTCACCGAGGTGGCCGGCCGTATTGATGCGATCATTCCCTACTTCGACTACGATGCCGTCCGGGCTTACGTGCTCCGCAATCATACAGACGTCTTGATCGCCCGTAACGGGATCGACAAAGCGCGTTACAACCTGAAACTGGCTCAAATCACGCCCTTCCCGGACGTGGACGTCAATGTCGCGCTCCTGCAAGAGTATGCGCAAGCGCCCAGGCAATTCGTGCACACCGTTACGCTTGGTCTGCCATTCCCTATATGGGATAGGAATCAGGGCAATATCATGGCGGCGGAGGCGGCCTTGCTCCGGGCCAGCGAGGAGCCCCACCGCGTGGAAGAAAGCCTGACCACCAGCTTGACGACGGCCTACATAGGCTACAAAAACAACCTGGAGGCTCTGGAATACTACCGCAAGTTCATCCTGCCCGATCAGGTCCGGGCCTACCGCGGCGTCCTCGACCGCCGTCAGATTGATCTGTCCGTGGCCTTCGCGGACCTCTTGGGCGCCCAGCAAACGCTGGCGGCGGATGTAACGGCTTACCTGGGCATCCTGGGCTCGCTCTGGACCTCCGTGGTCAGTGTGGCGGACTTGTTGCAGACGGACGACCTGTTCCAATTGGCTCAGCCGCGGGCTCTCCCCGCCCTGCCTGACCTGGAGTCTTTGCCATCTTGGCCTTGCTGCCATGTGTGCCTGCCCGCTGGGGCCGACGGGGCAGGTGGATGCGGCTGTTGCCCTTCGGCCGGAGCGTGCGGCAGGAGCCCGCTCGCGCCGGCTAGCACGGGCCAAACTGTTCCCGTTGTCGGGCCGGCATTCTTGCCTGCCGCGGTCTGCCCCACAAAGCCAGCACCGGCGGCTCCCTCTCAGAAAGCACCGCGGCCGTTCCCCGCTGCGGGGATACCGCGGCAGGGCCCAGCCATCATGCCACCAGCCGAGGAACCTGTGATCTTGCCGCCCACGACCGGGGAGCAGCCCAAGGAAAAAGGATAAAGCAATCGGGAAAAGTAGGACACGTTCGACTTGGTTCACGATCCCATTTTGCTTTGTCCTCTTGCCTTATTCCTGAGGAGTCTGGCCATGGCCCATCGGTCTCTTCTTCTGGCGGTGTTGGCCGTTCTGGGAGGCCTCTTCCAGGCGCGGTACGGGTTGGCCCAAGTGCCGAACCCCGCAGCGGCTCCATCGCCCTCCATCCCAGGCCCCGCCGCGGAAGCGGACGTCTTGCCCGGACTGCCCAGGCCGCCGGACGTCCCCGCGTCGTTGTTCCAGCAGCCGTCGCCCAGGCCGGCTTATGCGTGCGATCCCCTGCCGGGGCCTTGTTTCGAGCCGGACCCACGGCTGGATCCTCCGTGGCTGCCCGCGCCAGGCTGGTTCGCGGACGTCGAGCTTGGCATCCTTGTGCCCCATGTCAAGAATCGGCTGACCGACCTGGTTCAGGTCGGGAGCGGGATGCCGGATATCGTACACGTTCCCGGTGCCGACCTGGACTGGACGGTGGCACCCCGTATCGAGCTGGGCTACCGCTTGCCGTCGGGGTTTGGGGAGTTCGCGTTCGCCTACCGGTTCTTCACGACCGACGGAACGGGCAGCGTGGCGGGGCCCGACGCCGTCGCGGCTCTCAAGAGCCGCCTGAGCGTGAATATCGTCGATCTGGACTACGCCAGCCGCGAGTTCACGTACTTCCCGAATTGGGGCATGAAATGGCGGTTCGGGCTGCGCTGGGCGGACGCCTTCTTTGATGCGCGGGCGCAGGAGCCCTTCGCGGCGGCGGCCGCTGGCAGCGGGATCTTCGAAACGAGAACCAGCAACAACTTCTGGGGCATCGGCCCACACGCTGGGCTGGAGCTGACGCGGCGTTTTGAAGGATCGGGGCTGGCCCTGGTGGGTTCGATCGATGGCGCCACCCTCCTGGGCCGCCTGCGCCAGAACTTCTTCGAAGCAGCGACCTTCCCGAGTCCGGACGGCCAGTTGCTCACGGGCAACACTCGCCAATCGGCCTCGCAAGATGTGCCGATCCTCCACGCGTTCCTGGGTCTCAGTTGGCAGCCGCCGAGCTACCCGTACGCCCGCGTCTCCGTGGGCTACCAGTACGAGTACTGGTGGAACGTGGGCCGGAACAGCAACACCCTTTCGCGGGGCGAGCTAAGCGACCTGGGCGTTGTGTTCCGCGCCGAGTTCAACTTCTGAGGTCTAAACTCGCTGCGGCTGACTGGAGAACCAGGTTCCCCCGTAAACTGGTCTCAATTCGACCAGAGCGACCAGGCAGCATGAGCAAAATTCGACCATACCTCTCGATAGTCGAGCCAAGCGCCGGGAATCGCGCGGATCCAGGCTCCCCCGAAGACTGGCCTCACCCCGACCAACGTGGTCTCCATTCGACCACCCACATGGTCTCCCGGCCGAGCGCGCCAAGCTGCGCAGACATCAGTGCCGGCTGCCCTTCCATCCCCAATCTCCTTTATTGACAAGAGTTTGTACACCGAGGGCGCGGCTCACTCCGGCTTGTGGCATCCCATTTGCAATGTTTGTCTGACCAAGAGTGTCGCAGGACACTCTATGGTCTCGTGCATGGACTTGCCGTGCCATCCTTGC
>JBGQLF010000402.1:0-7991 GCA_041499985.1 Gemmataceae bacterium | reverse complement strand
GGCTGCTTTTGGCGGAGCGGGGTGTGCCTTTTTGTCAAAGGTCCAGATCGTTGGGATCCTGCCTGCCTGGTTTCTCTATGCGTATCTGATCGGCCAAGGACGGCGGCTCCTGTCGGTACACCTGCTCTTGGCCGCCTGTCTCTTTCTCGCCACGAGCAGTGCCTGGGTGAAGTTTGTCCTGCCTTTCAGCAAATACGAGACGACCCACTTCGCGGGTCCGCAGCACGTCGAACGTTTGTCCTGGGAAAACCTGACCTATTACCCCCAACGCTTTCCCCTGATGGTCGGCTGGGGAGCACTGGCCCTTGCTCTGGCGGGGAGCGTGTCTGTTGTCAAGGGTGGCTCGGGCCGCGTGGCCGGCTTGTTCTCGCTGGCCTGGCTGGGTAGTTACGGGATGTTCCAGTTCTGCGTGGCGATGCTTGAGCAGCGCTATTTCTTCTTCGCCCTACCTGCCTTTGCCGGTCTGGCCGCGGCTCTGTTCAGCCATCGAGGGGTCCTTGCGCTGCCCCGCTGGTTCCTGGCCAGCCTGTTGGCCTTGGTGTTTGGCAGCCAGTTGGCTCAGGTCTGGCACTTCCCGCGCGGGTTGGTCGGCTATGAGGCGGTGGCGCAGGGCCTGGCGGCGGAAACCGAGCCGGGCAACGTTTTTCTGGCCTGCCTGGAGGATCAAGACCTGATCTTTCGGTTTCGGGCCTGCCAGCCGGCAGAGCAGCGGTGCATGGTGCGGAGTGATCGCACTTTGGCTATCCGTCTTTCCGCCTATACGGGTGTGCCCGCGCAACTGTTGGCGAAGACTCCCGAGGAGATCATCCGGACCTTGCAACGCAGTCGGGCACGTTACCTGGTCACTTGTTTGCCGGAGAAGGCCCAGCCGGACGTTCGCCCGGAGGAGATGCTGGTCGTCCATGAGCTTGCCGGGAGTGGATCGTATCCATTTGCTTTGCTCGCCGAGTATCCGTTGCGGATCCAGTTCGATGGCCCGGTTCTGGCTTACCGAGTCTTCCTGTGGAAGTATTTAGGAGAATTGCCGGAGGGCCCCAGCGAGATTCCCATCCTCATCCCCACGGCTGACCTGGAGTTACTTCCAGGGTCGTAACCATGCTTCCCCCAATCCTAGTGAATGATGCTAAAGTCTCTTCTAATCGGGTAACAACAGCTTCATCGGAAAGCGCCTTCTCCAAAGGTAGGTCACCCAAAGGCGGAGAAGGATTCATCTTGTGAGGGGTTCCTAATGCGGTGGCGCCTGCTTGTATTCGCCTGGATCACCGTTTTCTACTTGACCGTGCTCAACGCACGGCCTGATTTTGCGCGCTTCAATTGTGACGACAGCGAAAGTTATCTTGCCTTGGCGGACAGCCTCGTGCATGGCAGAGGCTACACGCGAAGCATGATTCCGGGCGAATACATTCCGCACACCGCCTGGCCTCCGGGGCTTCCCCTTCTGCTGACGCCGGCCGTGGCCCTGGCAGCGCCTCCCGTCTGGACTGCCGCCAAGTGCACCATGGCGCTCATTGGTCTCCTAGGCATTGTCCTCGTTTGGCTCCTCGTCCGGCGTTTGGGACAGCATCAACATCTCGCAGACCTGGCAGCTCTGTTGGTGGCACTCAACCCGTTCTACTGGGATTTTAGCCATCGGGTCATGGCCGAGGTGCCACTCACCGTCTGGATGGTGGGAGGACTCTTACTCGTTGATCTCATCTGGGCCGGGCGACGCGTTCGGCCTTGGGAAGCGCTTCTGGTGGGCTTGGTCTGCGGGACCGGCATGCTCCTCAAGGGCCTGGTCCTGGGGCTCCTCCTTGTCCCCATTGCGTACTTCCGAGGGACACGGAAAACGCTAGGGAACAAGTGGAATTTGGTTACCACCTTGGTTCTCTTCAGTTTTGCTTTTGTCCTTCCCCACGCTGCCTGGACGTGCCGCAATCGAGCCACACCGGCTTCTGGCTACGACGGTCTGGATCAGCTGCGCATGATTCGCTCGAAGTACCCGACCGATCCTGCAAGTGAACTCCTGACGCTTCCCGAGTCGGTAGACGTCGTCCTGAAAAACGTCCGGCACAGTGTGATCTACCATCTGCCCCAACAAGTAATCCCGGGTTTGTGGAATGGCGTCTACTTCGACTGGGGGAGAAGCGGCTATCTCGCGATGGCTTTGTCTGTTTCGCTGCTGGTCCTCTGCCTGTCCTGGAAACAGGAATTGCAAGCACTTCATCTGCTCACGTGGCCGATGGTGCTCCTGAACCTTTCGTGGGCCTTTGGTGGCAATCCGCGCTACTGGATACCTGTGTCCGTCCTCCTGACCATGCTGTTGATGCTTCGACTACGACGTTTCCTGACGCTGGATGCATTTTCCCAGAAGCTACGCGTCGGCCTGGGGAGCTCCATCCTCGCGCTCAATCTGGCATGCTATGTTGTTGACCACGAAAGACATCCTTATAACTCGGGTGGTCCCTGGAGCGAGCTCGCGCAACTATTTGCCTTCGCATCGCAGGAGAAACTTGAGCCTGCCGGTGTTCTGACTCCACACAATCTAGCGTTTCAGCTCACGACGGGGTTTCCGGCGCCTCTTCCGGGGTCGGAACGGGATTGCGCTTATGACTACGTAGTCGCCCGCCTGGACCGTCTTCCGCCGCCCATTCTGGCACAGCGTCAGCCCCTCGTTACCGTCTTCCCCTGGGGCCTTTTTTCGCTGCTGAAGCCAACACCTGGGCGAGAACTCTTGCCGGCGGTGCAATTGCACGGAAGCCTGGACACAGAGTGATGCGCGTTACCCTCTATGTCAGGGCCTCGGTATCACAGCTTTTCTGAATTGGGGCCGACACGCAAAAGGTGTTCAGCAAGTAAACGCACCCAGTGCGGCTTGGCCTCTTCGCAAGGCCAAGCCGCACACTGCTTGCGTCTGCTTTTCGCACGGCAACTTCAATCCTCCGCGGCACTGGCGAAGGCCGCGCCACCCGGGGAGCAAGCCAACCGATCAAGGTCACCGGGGATGAGGCCTTCGTCATCACCACGCAAAGTTTTTCACGGGTAGTCACCGACTCGCAGGGGAAAGAGCACACGGTTGAGAGCAATGGAACCGCCCATCGGGATACTTGGGTGAGAACCCCTGGGGGCTGGAGAATTAAGATGGTTGAGGAGATCAAGCAGGGCAAAGAGTTCATGGACGGCGAGCCTGCCGGGCGTCCGTGATGGCCTGCCTCAACTGCAATTGAGTGTAGAATGTCATCAGGCAAGCATTCCCTAGAAAGGCGCAGGAGGGCCAAGCCATGCGCGTCCTTTGTCCGTCGCTACTGTCCCTGGTGGTGCTGTCTTGGCCGGCGCTGGCTCCAGCCGCTGACCTGAGTCAGATGGACCGCACCATCAAGAAGGAACCCACCTATCAGGCTACGCCGAAGTACTGCCTGCTGGTCTTTGGGCCCGCGGCCACGACGAAGGTCTGGTTGGTCCTCGACGGCGATGCCCTGTACGTCGACAGGAACGGCACTGGCGACCTGACCGAGCCAGGGGAACGGGTTACGCCAACGGCCTTCAGGAACGTGGTGATTTCGGTGCCGCAAAACCCTCCGCCCATGGAAAGGGACTTTGACATTGGTGACATCGTGCAAGCGGACGGCAAGTCCAGGCACACGAACCTAAAAGTCAATCACCAGCGTCGGGGCGAACAGCATGGGTTCGCGGTGAGCACCCTGGTAAACGGCAACTACGAGCAGAAGGCAACCATCCCGTTTGCCGACAAGCCGGGACAGGCTCCCATTGTCTGGTTCAATGGCCCTTTGACCATGAGGTATTATGGAGAGGCTCCGCCGCTCGTACGGGGCCAAACTATGACCCGGAGCTTCGCCGTGGGCACCCAAGGGCTTGGTACCTTCGCGGTCATCCGTTACGACCCTATCCCGGCCAACGTCTTCCCCGTCGCCGAGTTTGAATTCCCGAGCCAAAACCCCGAAGTGCCACCCCTGAGAGCCCGGGTCGCCCTCGACCATCGTTGCTGAGCTTATGAATATCATGGCCCCGTGCGGGTCCCCGTGGAAGCAGGTACAGGCAAGGCCAAGGTTACGCTCTCCTTCCCGGACTGGAAGGAGGGTCATGTGGCCCCGGCGACGTATGAAGTCACCATCATGGCACGGTAACTGGAGGGCAAAGGAACAGCCGCGAAGGGATAGACGGCATGTCGTCAACGCCGTTTGCGTCAAGGCGCGTCTGCGATTACTGCCAAGGCTCACCGAGCACCGGACTTCGATGGGCCTTGGCAGAGTCAGCCTGTTGCCCGCGATCTGGATCAAGGCACGCCACGGCATCTTCCTGACTGGCAACCCGCTGCTGTTACTGAGCGTGATGCTGGAACTGGTCGGCGTGCAGTTCATGTCGATGGGACTGCCGGGGGAAGTACTGACGCGAACCTACTTCGAGAGTCAGGGGAAGACGGCGTACACGGTACGGAGCACACTCGACTTGAAACAACCGGCGCCGCAGCGGGCGGCGTAATTGTCTTGAACGCCCTTGAATCCCTCTCTATCGTGAGAGGAGGGGTGGACGAACCGGGCTTGGTTGATGGGGCGCGACATGAGCCTCGAGTTCGAGTGGGATCAGGACAAAGCCACTTCCAACCAGAAGAAGCACCGAGTAACCTTCGAGGAAGCAGCCACCATTTTTGCCGATCCGCTCGCTGCGATTTTTGATGATGAAGCCCACTCGGAGGAGGAGCAACGAGAAATCATCATCGGCCATTCGGCCGACAATCAACTCCTCCTGGTCTGTTTTACCGAGCGCGCGGGCGCCATTCGGATCATCAGCGCCCGCCGCGCGACGAAACGGGAGCGTCGAGATTATGAAGAAAACCCGCGCCGCTAACCCATCGCCGGAACCCGAGAATGAGATGTTGCCAGAGTACCACTTTGACTATAGCAAAGCGCGGCCCAACCGTTTCGCGGCTCATCTGAAGCGCGGCAGTCGTGCGGTGATTCTCGATCCGGACGTTGCCGCCGTTTTTTCGACACCGGAGTCCGTCAATGCGGTCCTCCGGGCCCTGATCGAGACCATGCCGCAGACAGGTTCGAGCTAGCTGCGGGAGGGCCGCACCCGTCGCCCCAGCTGACCGGCCAGCGGATTCATTGCGTTGTGTTCTGTTGCCGCCCCAATGCGTTGCGGGGCCCCGGGAGGGAGTGCGGAACGCAATGAATCCTCGGAAAAGGACACTGGCGAAGGCCGTGACACCAAGGGAGCGAACCAAGCAAGCAACAACAAAGCCCCGTCGCGAAACGGGGCTTTGCGTCAGCAGCGCCAGCTGTTACCAGAACAAAACCTACTTCTTCCCAGTCAATTCATCCACCAGCCCACCGGCATCGTAGATCTTGCGCAGCGCCTCGACGATGCCCTGCGAATGCACCGACACCGCCCGAGCCTGGTCCTCGGTGAAAATGAAGTCCAGCACCAGCGACTGGATGTTGCCGTCGAAAATCAGGCCGACAACTTCCGCATTCTTGTTGATGACCGGACTGCCCGAGTTGCCGCCGATGATGTCCGCCGTGCAGACGAAGTTGAACGGCGTGCTCAGGTTCAAGCGGTCCTTGCGTTCGACCCAGCGCGGCGGCAGATCGAACGGCGGCTTGTTCTGGTGCTCCTGGGAGCGTTCGTACAGTCCGGCAAACGTCGTCTCGAACGGAATCTGTTTGCCGTTCTCCTCGTAGCCCTTGACCGTGCCAAACGCCAGCCGCAGCGTGAAGGTCGCGTCGGGATACGTGCCCGTGCCCTCGACAACGTACTTGGCTCGGGCAATCTGCGCGTACGCCTGCCGCTTGACCTCGTCCACCTGCGTCTCGATCACCTTGCGCACTGCCCGGGCGTCCGCATCGACGAGCTTGGCCAGGGCGAGCAGCGGATCCGTGGAGGCGGCCACCGCTGCTTGTCCGCCTTCATAGAGCTTCTTGCGCAGGGCCACATCCTTTAGCTTGGTGCCCCGGATGAGCTCGTTGGCCCGCTCCTGTGGCGACTTGCCGTTGAGCACCTTCTGGACCAAGGCATTGTCGAAGCCGCTCTGCTCGGCGAGCCAGGTCAGCGAATCGGCGAGCTTGACCATCTCATAGTCGTCATAGATCGGCTCATCAGAAAACAGCTGCAACTGGAGCGATTCGAGATTGGACTCGCGGTATTCACGTAAGCGATCGCTATTGGGTTTGGGCCGCTCTTCGGCGGCGCGCAGCAGGGTGCGGGCAATGCTGAAGAGCTCGGTGTTGAACGCGGCACCAGCCTCGAGCTGAGTATAGGGACGGATGTTGGCGGCCCGCGTTTTTTCTGCCTTGGCAATGGTTTCCCAGGTGGACAGCATGTCCTTCAGCTTCGCATCCCGGGCGATCGCTTCCCGCAGCGCCTTCTCGCCGGCTTTTTTCTTGGCCAGGATGGCCGGGTCCATCAGGCCGGCCAGCCCGCCAATCCGTGCCTTGCGGCTATTCTGCACGCTGAACAGGAATTCCTTGGCCTCGCGCGCATTCTCTTCGCTCCGGGCGCTGAAGGCGGACAGCATCACTTCCCAGCGATAGAGCCGCTGGAGCACAAAGGGGTAGCCAATGTCGCGCAGGTACTCCAGCTCGGCCACGATATTGAGCCGATTCGTCCGTCCGGGATGGCCGGACACGAACACCAGCTCGTTTTGGCCGGCCCCATTCTTGCTCCATTTCAGGTAATGTTCGATCTTGGCCGGCTTGTCGTCTTCATAGACACGGAAGAAGCAGACATCGAGATCGAAACGCGGATACTCGAAGTTATCCGGATCGCCGCCGAAAAAGGCGATCTGCTGCTCGGGCGCGAAGACCACGCGGATGTCGGTGTACTTCTTGAGGCGATACAGGTGATACTGGGCGCCCTGATAGAGCGTGACCACATCGCTGCGCAGCCCGGTCTTGTCGAGCGATTCCTTCTCGATCTGAGCCATGATGCCCCGGCGAGCGGCGAAGGCTTGCTCGGGCGGCATGTCCGCCTTTACGGCGGCGTTCACCCGATCGGTCACGTCCTCGATGCTCATGAGGACGTTCAGCTCCAGATCGTGACAGCGTTTCTCTTCCGCCCGCGTCTTGGCATGGAAGCCGTCGCGGTAGTAATTGTGGTCCTTGTCGCCGAGCTTTTGCAGGCAGTCGGCGCCGACGTGGTGATTGGTCATGACCAGGCCGTCGGCCGACACGAACGAGCCGGAACCGCCACTGTTGAAGCGGACCGACGACTTCTGCACGTGTTCGAGCCAGGCGTCGGTGACGTTGAAGCCAAACTTTTCCTGGAGCAGCTTGCGGGGTGGATTGTTGAAGAGCCACATACCTTCATCCGCGTACGCCATAGGTGCCCCTGCGGACAGAACACCGCAGAGCGTAACTACCAGGACCGCAGAGAGTCCTAATCTCATGGATTCATCCTCCTGGGACGTTTCGGGGAGTTGGCGACCAGTCCGCTGCCGGCGATTCCGCTGGAGTATCCTGTTGGATGCCGATCTCGGCGTCCAGAGGAATATCTCCCTGTACTAGGTTGCGGAAAAACAAGCTGTTTACTGGGCCATGTTCCTTGGCCTCATCAATACATAGATGCGAGACCTCGCCGAAGGAAGTCCGTACCATGACCCTTTTGCCGACGAGGCTGTGGGGATCCTTGGTGATCAGAGTATCGAGCACGACGACCAAACCGGGAACATGTCCTGTATTGTAGGCGGGTTTGATCTCGAAGGTTTCCTGAATCCGCATTCCTTCCCTCCTCATTTCGGGCGTATGAGCGTCCCCTGGCTGTCGCCGATCTCAAAGAGATACGACCGGGTCTGCCCGAGGAGCTTGAGAAAGTCGAGATCATCCGCGGAAGGTCCCGTGACCCGCGGGTGTGTATGGAAGTAAAGCCGTTTAACCTGCACTGGATTTCCTCTCATGATAACAAACACCGTTTTCCCTTCGGCACCAAGCACAAACCGGATACCCGCTCGCCCACCGCGAACGAGAATGCGCTCCCCAGTGACAAGTTGAACGACT
>JBGQLF010000401.1:0-8004 GCA_041499985.1 Gemmataceae bacterium | reverse complement strand
TGGCAGCTACTATTGTCTTCGCCCAGCTGCATTTGGGCAATCCTGGGGTACAGGAGGGTGATTACTCGGACGGACTCCTAGCGGGTTGTCCAACCTCCATTTGCCGGTAGGACGGCTCTCCAGAGCCGTCCAGCCCAGCAGGACGGCTCTGGAGAGCCGTCCTACAGAACCCGTCAATCGAAGCTTGACAGACCACGAGTCAACGCGCCGACTGCTGAGGACTGGTCTTCTCCTCCGCCGGAGTCGCGGTATGCTGCCTGCTACGACGCTTGGTCTCAAGTTTTCGCGGGCAGGGGGCCGATGACTCCGTTAAGGGTGTGCCCGAATGCGCACGCTCCAGGGGGATGGCCAGCCATGTATGAGACGCACTTCGGCTTGCAGCAGCGGCCGTTCCGGCCCACTCCGGACACCGCCTATTATTACCCGGCCACGGGCCACGAGCGCGCCCTGGCACAGCTCGTGCAGGCCTTGACCGACGACGAAGGACTCGCCCTCCTCACGGGCGAACCGGGAACGGGTAAGACCCTGCTTTGCCATTGCTTGCTCGAGCGCCTTGGTTCGGCCATTACGAGCGCGTTTCTGACCAATAGCCATCTGCACAACCTGGCCGGCTTGCTCCAGGCCATTCTCTTCGACTTGTCCCTGCCGTATGAGGGTCGGAGTGAGCAGGAGATGCGTCTGGCGTTGACGGACTTTCTCCTCAAGAATTACGGCGCCGGCCAGCGAACCGTGCTCGTGCTGGATGAGGCGCAGCATTTGACAACGGAGATCCTGGAAGAATTGCGGCTGCTGGGCAATTTGGAAGGACCGCAGGGCAAGGCTCTGCAAATTGTCCTGGTCGCCCAACCAAGCATCACGGAACTTCTGGCACGCTCGGAGCTGGCGGCCTTCAGCCAGCGCTTGGCCGTGCGCACCCGTGTTGAGCCGCTCGACCTTCATGAGGCGGCTGACTACCTGGTCCACCATCTCCGGGTGGCCGGAGGGCGTCCGGAGGAGATCGTCACCGACGAAGCGCTCGAGATCTTGGCCCGGGAAACGCGGGGGATACCCAGGCTGCTGAATCGGGCGGCGCATCAGGCGCTGACGCTCGCCTGGTCGGGGGGCATCGCGTCAGTGGATGCCGAAGTGGCCCTCGAAGCCCTGTCCAATATGGGATTGGCCGACAGCACCGATCAGCTTGAGGACAATACGCCTCAGTCCCGATCGGCGGACGCGGGCGAAGCCGCCAGCGCAGAAACCAGCACGGCGGACGAGCCACTGGGCGATCCCTTGATGCCCTTGGCGGACCAGGATCAGCCTCGGGGTATCCTACCCTCGATCGCGGCGCCGGAAGTGGGCCGCGCGCGCCGTCTGTTTGCTTCGCCCCGGCGACCAGCGTGAACAGGCTTTCGCGGCATGGACTGACCGTGCGGAATTTGGGGGAGCACCATGGCAAGGATTCTCGAGGCGTTGCGCCGCGTCGACCCCGGGCGAAGCCAGCCGGCGGATATTCTCCCGCCGCCGCGTCCCTTCCGCCCGGAAAACGATTCGGCGCTCGAGGAGGAGATTCCCTTTATTGAAGTTGGCGGTCCCCAGATGCTCCTCGAAGCCTCTCCACAGGTTCTGGCTGCCTCCGGTCGAAGGACGAAGGCTGAGGAGCGAGGGGCGCGCCAGAAAGACTCCGTGGCGGCTGCTTCGGCTCATCCCTCTGCACTCGCCCCGCGCTCCGCGCTGGCGGGAGTCTCGTTTCAACCCTTGCCCGCGGAGGCCCCGGCGTTGGTGCCGGTGCCGGAACGTGTCGCGCCGGAGCTCGTCGCCTATCATCATCCCGAGCATGCGATCAGTGAGCAGTACCGCATCTTGCTGGCCGGTCTGGAAGCAGCGTTGCCGGTGGGACAACCCCATGTGCTCCTCTTCACGGCGCCGGCACCCGGAGTGGGAACGACGACGGTGTTGCTCAACCTCGCGATCACCCGCGCCCAGCAAGGCAAATCGCGCATTGTCTTGGTGGATGCGAATCTGCGCCGCCCTGCCGTGGCCGAGCGTCTCGGTCTGCCGAAGTCTCCAGGGTTGCGCGACGTCCTGGCGGGGGCGGTTTCTCTGCCGCGTGCCTTTCAAGAGACCGGCCTGGTGAACCTACAGGCTCTGACGGCGGGAAGCGACTTGGGGAGTGGAAGTACCCTGCTGGCTGGCGAGGCGATGCGAGCGATCTTGCGCCATTTGCGCGAGCGCTTTGCCTTGGTGCTTGTCGATGCTCCTTGCTGGGATGGCCGGCCAGAAGTCGTCGCCCTGGGATCGGCCTGTGATGCGGTGTATCTGGTGGTGCCGGACTCGCAGGCTCAATCTACCGAGATGAACGAGCTGCTCGGCGTGGTTGCCCAGCAGGGCAGCCGAGTGCGCGGGTGCATTCTTACCCAGAGGTAGCGCCAAGGGCTCCGCGAAAAAACCACCGCCGTCCTCCTCGGATCGTCGTGCCGTGGACGCCGTTCTTCCTTAGAAACTGTTTCACAAAGGGGACTGGACCCGTGATTCGAGGGGTTCAGTCTCCTTTGTGAAACAGCTTCTTATCTGGTTGCAGATGTCTGCTCTTCCCCCGAGTCCTGGATCACGCCGGGCGTGGCGACGTTGCCAGCCGATTCTTCAACTCCGATTCTGCTTGCGCGCTTACGGCCAGAAGAACCAAATCCAGCGGCAGAGTACCCACTCGTTCGGGATTGTCTTCGGGCCGACGGGGTGGTATTTCAGGAGCAATGTAATAACAGCAACCTCGGAATCGAGGGAAACGATCCGTGAACGCTTGCAACCCCTTCCAATGATGTGAAACCGAAGATCCCACCTCAAAGGCAAGCGGCTTATCGGGATGGTCATAAATCAGGTCCACTTCATCGTCCTTGTTGCGCCAGTAGTATAGGCGTACTTGGCTCTGTTGGCTCAGAGCATGTAGGTGAGCAGCGGTCAGGTTCTCGATCAGCAGCCCCATCTCGCCAGGATCTTGAAGCGGCCCCGTTCCGCGCTGGAGAGCTGCGTTGCGAACAGCCCCATCCACGAAGTACAACTTGCGTCCCCTCTTTTGCTTAGCAAGTTCGCTTCCGGAGTAGTTTTCGAGAGTGAATACAAGAAAAGCTTGCCCCAAATAGTTCAAATACCGGTCTAAGGTAGGCTGGGACAATCCACCGAGGTTCTGGCATATCTTGCTTGGCGAGAGAATCCCGCCGATCTGACCAGCGAACGTATAGAGAACGCGCTCCAGCATCTTTGGGTTCTCCACGCCAAATGCTTGTGGAATATCCTTGTAGACCGCTCGCTCAACAGCGTCGTTGCGGAGAACCTGTTGGGATTGGAGCAAAAGCGAGGCGTCGTCGAGTTCGGCGTCTTTGAACGGAATCAGCAACTCAGGGAAGCCGCCAGTCAGTAGGAACCGGCGCCGCAAGTCCGAGAGGGCCGTCCGGGGAAGTCTTGCCCGAATGCAAGCTTCCACTGTTTCGGCCAGCGTGGCCTTCACCGGCACGTTTCCAGAACGATCCAGCAATTCCAGAAACTCCTTAAAAAGGTAGGGAGCAAGGTACTGTTCTTCCCATCGTCCCACCCCACTCTCCAGACGCCGGGTCCGCAACGCGGCGGTTGAGCTGGAAGAGCCTATGATCCTCACAGGCCATGAATCGTCATAAAAGGTCTTCAGCCAGAGATCCCAGTTTTCTGCGTAGGTCAACTCATCGAGAAACAGAAACAAAGGAGTTGTCGCCTCCGCATCAGCCGAATCGATAGCTGCCTGTACTAAGCTGCCCAGGTCTTTCTGCATCAACAGCGGGTGATCCATGCGATACCACCAGATTCGCTCGGGATCGACATTGGCTGCAAGCAAGTGTCTCACGGTTTGGTACATTGCCGTCGTCTTGCCCACCCGGCGTGGTCCCAGGATGACCTGAAACCTGCGCGGTTTATCGTGAAGTACCCTATTCCAGAGCATCTGAGCTAAAGGGCGTTCGACGGGGCGAGCAAGCACGTCCGGCACTTTTCCAGTCTTCATCCAAGGGTTCTGGGCGAACAAAACTTCTTCTAGGTCCCTCTTTGAGGGTTGCCAGGTAGGGCCGCGACTCTTGGCCATGTGCCGGGAGCTCCATTTATGCTATTTACTAATTAACATTCACCCTATGAATGCTAATGAACCGATAACACAAATGCAATGGCAATCACGTGTCTAAAATCGTCACCTCTAGAGGAGATACTACTCCTCCGCAAGATCCGACTTGCGACTGTCCATTTCCTTTGCCCCAGAAGAAGGAGCTGGCTCACGCCAAACAAACAGAGCCGGCTACCTGGTGGGATAGCCGGCCGGTGTTGTTGGGGTTGCCTTCGGTCTACTGACTACTCTCGACCAGTACAAGGACCGCCCGGCGAATCGCTGGCGGCATGGCGGGCCAGGCAGTGATGACGCGGGCCAATTCGGGATCTGTCATCAACGCTGGGGCCAGTGGCGGGGCCAGTGATCCCGAAGATGCGCCGGAAGTATTGGTGTCTCTGGCACTTGAGGAGGAGAACGCCCGGCGACCGCCGCCGGGCGTCCCTCTATGGGGAAGAGTTGGTGCCGAAGTGTGCGGCTGCCGGACCGAAATGCCGGGGATAGGCTTCCGTCGTGCGGCGAGGCAGGGCCACATCGCAGTGCCTGCGATTCTCCCCGTCGCCGCGGACCTCTCCAGGCAACACGATCCGGCAGCTCGTTGCGAGCATGCTCGCTCTCGTCCCTGTCCGGGGAAGCAAACGACCCGAGCCAGGAAACTTGCGCGGGTTGCAGTTTTTTCTGTAGAGAATTCTCGTTAGCCTGAGAATCCTTGGCCAACAACACCACGACCGCAGAGGCCCCAACACCTGGTTCCTCCGCGGTCGTCGTCTCGGCACCGGGCCGGTTCACGGCAGCCTGATCACCTCGCCGCCGTTGCGCGTGAACAGCGCTTGCAGCGTCTTCGGATCGATCGTCGCCTGGAGGAAGCGCACCGAGCCGTCCACGAACGCCGCATTGAAGCCTTCCTCGTGATGACCCAGGAATGCCACCAGCAGCCGTTGCGGATCGTATTTCAGATCCTCCGGCTTGGTCCAGATCACGGCGTGCTCATCGGTGGCATCGACGATGAAGATCGTGTTCGAGGTGCCGTCGGTCACATCAAAGATGCGGATACCCTTTGGCCCGCCCGTGAACATGGTCGCGTCGCCGACCACGGCCAGGTACGTCGTCTTGCCTGCGTCGGCCACTTTTTGCTCGGGGCAGCGATACAGCTTGGGCATGCGCGGGATCAGCTTCTTGTTGTGCTCGCTGTCCCACGGCTCATTGAGGTGGAATTCCTTGTACAGCTCCATCTGGTCCATGAAGGGCAGTAAGTGGACCCGCCAGCTCAACAGCGGCTTGCCCTGGTTGTCGAAATTGGCCACGGCGGGAAACGTGTTGTGCCGGTCGTGGTAGATGTGCATCGACAGGGCGATCTGCTTGAGATTGTTCACGCACTGCATCCGGCTGGCGACCAGCTTCGACTGCTCCAGACTCGGCTTCAGAGCCGCCAGCAGTTTCGGGACGCCTTGGTTGTTGTCGTCCAGCGTCACCGTGAGGCGATCCCCGGCGACGGCCGGCGTCAGGAGCGCGGCGACCTGGTCGAACTTCGGAAACGCCCGCCGTACCTGCTTCTGCTGGCCCAAGGCTTTCGTGATCGTTGCGAGCGTGCTACTGAATGCCTGGGCGGTCGCGGCATCCTGCGACTGGATGACGGTCCGCAGCGCCATCTTTGGTGGTACCTCCGCACCGATGGCCGCCCACAGGAAGCCGCGCGTCAGGACCTTGCTCGATCCGCCGCCGATCTCCTGGGGTAGCATGGGCAGCAATTCCTCGATGACCTTGCGATTGTCGGCCGTCGGCAGCACCAACATCTGCCCCGTAGTATCGCCGGCAGCGGCGAACGCTTTGGCGACCTCCGGACGGGCGGTCGCTTTCAACCCTTGCAGCCGTTTGGCGATCCCTTCCTCGCCAGCGAAAACAGCCTTGCCGATGGTGGCGGTAGTCCGGAAGGGCCCATCGCCGCTGGTCTCGCCCTCGGGTGAGCCACTGGCCAGCAAGCCGGAGATGGCCCGGGCATTGGCGCTATCCTGGAGCGGTACGATGGCAAAAAAAGGCGTGCGCGGCTCCGACAGGTCGGCCAGGCTGAAGACCAGGTAGATGTCCTTACCCCCCGCCTTGCGGAACGCGCTGACCCAGAGGCGGCTCAGCATCTTGGCCTCGGCGATCTCCTTGGCCGACGTGCCGGCGGGCACGATCTCGGTGAACTGCGTCAACAACGCATCGGTGTCGACGCGGGTTAAGTCCGCATGTGTGATAAGGATCGTTTGGTCATCCAGGTAGGGTGCGATAGCTTTAGCGCGCGCATCGGGGTCGAAGGGCGCGTCGGCCGCCAGCAGCGGTGCGGCCAGGGCCAGGGCCAACGGGAAGGCGACAAGCTTGTACATGATGGTCCTCCAAAGGGTCAGGGTTAGCGCGTGCCAGTGAAGACATAACGGCGGCCCAATAGGGGTTGCGTGGCCCAGGGCGGAGGGGGTACCTCCAAAACGGCTTGGCCGTCCTTGTAGGTGTACCAAGTATCGAAGCTCTTGCCCGTGATCGGATCGACGGGCAACGGCACCTCCGTGATGGCCGCCAGGGTTTCCGGTAGCTGGCCATCGTGCGTAGCGGCATGAAGGCGGATCGCCTCGGCACAGCGCAGTCCCGCGAGCTGGCGGTCCATCCGGAGGAGAGCGGTGTGCATCTTGGCGAGGGCGGGAATGCCCAGCCGGAGCAGCGTCTCCTCGACGCTGATGCCTCGGGGAGAGTTGGAAGAGCCGGGGCGGAGTCCCTTCTCGGCTTTCTCCAGGCCGGCCGCCGCCTGCCAGTAGGGGACGTAAATCCACTTCATCCATTCATCCAATTGGGTCTGGATCTTGCGCTGGAGATGGAGTGCCACGGCCTGGACGGAGGGCATGGCTTCCACCTGCTCGGGTGCTAGTCCCTGCGCGATCAGGGCGCGTTTGGCCTCGGGGTAGAGGACGGCCACCTGACCAGTGACGAACAGGCGCTCTTGCAGGGTAGGCTTGGGCGAGTTCATCAGCCGGCCTGCCTCGCGCAGGGCAGCCTCGATCAGCTCCTGCGCTTGCTCCGGCTTCATCGGGGTCGTCGGCACGTCGCGCAAGAATGGAAACGTGCGATACCACAGGTTCATTTCACCATACAGGGGTTTCCGCTCATCCAGGAAAGGCCGCGGCAGCATCGTCAGCGCCCAGTAAAGGTTAGGCGCTTCGGGCAACTGGATCAGCTCTTCCAGTCGACTCGTCATCACCGCCGTGAGGGCGATGCCAACCAGGGCATGGATCGCGGTGGGGGCTTCGCCAACATGTTTCGCCAGGGCAAAGCCAGTCTGGAGCGTGTGCAGGGCCTGGTCGAAATTGCCCTCGGCCAGCTCCAGGCGGATTTGGATGCTGAGCACATTGGCGAACTCGCGGAAGCACTGAACCTCGGGCAGGAGCACGTCCATGGTGTCGTGCGCGCCCAGACGGGGAAAATCCCAATCACAGCGGTTGCAGCGCGCCGCCACTTCGGCAACCTGGAAGGCCGTCCGAAACTTGTCCAGGAACTGGCGTACTTCCCGGCGCGGCAAGTCATTGAGCAGCGTCTCGCTGGTCGCCCAGCGATACTGCTTGTCCGTCAGCTCGGGCCGATGCTGGCTCATCATCTGGCTCACGCGCAGCCAGTGCGGTGCCGCGTTGTCCGTGGTCAGCTCACGAGGATCGGGCAAGAGCTGGTACTTCAGTGCCCGCGGCAAGCGCGGGATCGGCCGAACCGCCAGCTTGATCACCGGCACGCCATCGGGCGGCTCGACCGGTTGCTTCTCCGATTGCGCCACGGCCACGGTGGCCACGACAACAACTCCAAGCAGGCTCAGGCAAACACGGGCCATGCGATCTACTCCTCCTGTGTGAGGACACACACCGTGTTATTTCTCGTAGCCACAAGCG
>JBGQLF010000400.1:0-8012 GCA_041499985.1 Gemmataceae bacterium | reverse complement strand
CTCACGGCCCGAACTTGCAGAAAACGCGGGGAAAACCGCATGCAGGACTAGCAGATAGGCCTTGGGACGCCCCTTTTTGTGGTAGCGGACTCAATTAGTATGTAAAAATCCTCGTGTTTTCTGCACTGTACAAACGCTTTCGGGCCGTGAGCGCATACCCCTGGCGGGCACCGCCATCCGTGGAGGCGTGCACGACCTCGCCCCTGCGCGTCGGGAAGCCGAGGCGGAGACTGAACGATCCG
Source organism: Gemmataceae bacterium (assembly GCA_041499985.1). Classification (GTDB taxonomy): domain Bacteria; phylum Planctomycetota; class Planctomycetia; order Gemmatales; family Gemmataceae; genus JBGQLF01. The sequence continues at coordinate 7,770 of JBGQLF010000400.1, read as the reverse complement.
TCGGTGGCGGTCTGAACATCTTCGGAGGCCTTACGGCGCCAGGTTACGTTCACGCGGGCTCCGGCGACCGGCTGGCCCGCTTCATCCGCGACCACGCCCACGATGCGCGTGTGGGGCTCGTCCCGCGCCGTCAGGGCATCGTTGCCTGGACGCTCCTGGGCGAGGGGACGCGCCGGCCTCTCTTGGTCTGGCGGCAAATCGATACGATTGGGCAGGGCGGTTGACCGTGGTGCCTGCCTCTCGTCGGGTGGTTGGGCGACGAGAGTCCGGTGCGTGAGTACACCTGCGCTGCCGGTTACGAGGCTCACGGCCAACAGGACGGCGGCGAAGAGTTTTGCCTTGGCCAGCACCATGCCGCGGAGCAGTTCCTCGGCGAGCGTCACCACCCGGAGGGTGATGACGCCAGCGGCCGTTCCCTTGGCCGTTGCACCGACCAGGGCGTTCTGGATGGTCGCGGTTACCAAGGGGGGGTGGCAATGCTCCCACGGCTACGTGGGGTGACAGGGCCGTGCCGAGCGCTCCCGCAGCCAGAGCGAGGCCGCGCCCCAGCAGCCGCTTGCGCAAACGCTCCTGGCCCCGTGCCAACCGACTCGACAGCGTCCCTTCGGCCCAGCCGAGCTGCTGAGCGGCCTCCTTGCGTGTCTTGCCTTCGAGGTAACAGAGCACCAGGGGAATGCGGTACTTCTCGGGCAACCGATTCAGCTCCGCATCCAGCAGGTGGCGCAGTTCGCGCAACTCCCAATCAGGGGTGGTCTCCGCCGCCGGCACGTCCTCCACCGGCACGCGTGAAGCCGGCTGCGCCGCCGACGCGCGCACGCGCAGCGCGAGGCGATAGGCTACCTTGTACAGCCAGCTACCCACAGAAGCGTGCTGGACTATGGTGTGGGCTTTGCGCACCAGGACAAGGAAGGTCGCTTGAAAGGCATCCTCGGCGTCGAGTGGGTTGCCGAGCAAGCGCTGGCAGACACCGAGTACCATTGGGCCATGCCGCCACAAGAGCAATTCAAAGGCCGCTTCATCTCGGTGGCTAAGGAAGTGCTCGAGCAGATGCCCATCCGTTACTCCTCCGCCCCCTTGCGGCCGGGCAAGGCGGTGCAGGTGGCGGATAACCTCACGAAGTTGGGGGTGACGCATATCCCTGGCCCTCGCATACGATTGGCTCCCAGTTTATTAGAGCCGCCAGGAGGGCTGGCGCGTCCCCTTTTGTCGAGAGATTTCCTGCACTCAGGACGATTTCACACTCCCCAGCGGCCGGTATTGCCGCAGCGCGGCGAGCGTCTTCTGAAACTCCGGCGGCAATGGCGCCTCGGCCTCCAGAAACTCGCGCAGCCGTGGATGGAAGAACCGCAGTCGGGCTGCGTGCAGGGCTTGGCGCGGCATCAGGACCTCGTCCTTCTGGGGATCCAGATTCGGCACCAGGTCCGACAGACACAGGCAATCGCGACCGCCATAGATCTTGTCCGCCAAGACTGGGCAGCCGATGCTCGCCAGGTGTACGCGAATCTGGTGCGTTCGGCCCGTCCGGGGATGGATGCGGCAACAACTGAACCCGCGGAAGCGCTCGACGACCTCGTAATAACTACTGGCGTCCTTGCTGTCGTCCTCATCGTCGCTGATGATCATCTTGATGCGGTCGTGCGGATGACGACCGATCCGGCCTTCGATATAGTCGCTGTCGCGATCGAGCACGCCTGTGGTGAGGGCCACATACTCCTTGAACACTTTGCGATGCTCGAACTGATAGCTCAACTCCCGATGCGTCAGCTCGTCCTTGGCCACCATGATCACGCCACTGGTGTCCCGGTCGAGCCGGTGCACGATGCCCGGCCGGTACTCGCCGCTCAGGTGACTCAACTGCCCAAAATGAAACTGGAGCGCATTGACCAGCGTGCCGGTCCAGTGTCCCTTGGCCGGGTGGACGACCATGTCGGCCGGCTTGTTGATGATGGCCAGGAACTCGTCTTCGTACAGGACATCGAGTGGGATATCCTCGGGCGTGGGCAAATCGTGCGTCGGCTCCGGCAGCCAGATGCGGATGTGGTCGTCGTGACGTACCCGGTAGCTCGCCTTGGCCTGGTTGCCGTTGACGAGGACGGCACCGGCGTCGATGACCTTTTGCACCACCGAGCGGCTATAGTCGGGGAACATGCTGACCAGATACTGGTCGAGGCGGATTCCCTCCACCTTGCGCTTGGCGGTCAGGTCGATTGCTCGACTGTTCGGTGAAGGCGTGATGAGGGAAGGCTGCATGGACGGCTCAAGACAGGGATCAGGGATCAGGTACTCAGGACTCCGTATCGACCCCTGATCCCTGATTAGGGTACCGGCGGAGTTTCAGGTTTGGCTTTGGGAGCCGCCAGATTGTTCAGTTCTTTATACAACGTCACGACGGCCTCGCGGTTGGCTTCCAACTCCTTGGTGTGCTCCGCCGCGCTCTTGCCCAGGTAACTGCTGGGGTACTTGTCGGCCAACTGCCGGTAACGCTCGATCGCTTGCTCTAATGTAAACGTGGCGGCATTCTCGGTGGAGCCTTCGGCGGAGGGCTTGTCAGTCCCGATCAGCGCTTCCTCGGCCTTGGCCACGCCCATCATGGCCTCCTGGTCGAGTAACGGCGCATTTCTAGACTCGTTGGCCAGCTGGGCATAGAGATCGTGGGCTTCCTGAATCTTCTTCAGGGCCTCCGGACGCTTCTCGGAAACGAAGTTCTCCAGTCCATCCTGGAGCAGTAGCCGGGCTCTCTCAAAACGAGCCACCCGGGCTGGGAGGGTGCCCTTGTGCTCTCGGGCAAGCTCTTTCAGCGAATTGGCCATCGTCTCGGGGGGCTCGTACAGCGCGTGATCGATCTCCATCCACAGGCTCGAGCGCTGCGTATAGCTGGCGCTGGCGAGATACTGCCAGATCGCGAACGCGCCGACGGCCAAGATGGCGAACACCCACACCAGCAGCGAGTGGTTCTTCGGTCCTGACTTCACCCCTTGGAGGATCCGGCCCATCCGGTCCGCGAGCAGGTTGGTGTGCAGTTCCTTGCGGTGCTCCGCTTTCATGGCCCCCCCTCGGCGTTGTACTTGAATAGGTCCACGGTCAGCTAACTGTGTTTACGACGTGAGGATAGGGCGGCGGGCATTCCGGTCAATCCGCTTCAATGGGTCCACCGCCAGCTGACCATGGTGATGGCGCCATGATATAGCGGACATTGCTAGTGTCAACCCCAAAGCCGAATGGGCGCGCCGGAGTAATTTTCCTTGCCCTCGCTCGCCGGTCACGGGATGATGCCCCGTGCGTTGAGACGAGCGGGCAGCGCTTACGGGCGTGCGCATTCCCCTGGCGGAGGTCGATGATGAAGAGCAAAAAGATGGGCAAACTCACCCGGAGGGGCATGCTCAAGACCGGAGCTGGCCTGGCCCTGGGTGGAGTGCTTGGTTCCGAGAATGCCGAGGCGGCGGCCCAGGGGACAACCTTGGCCCCAAGCGTTTACCAGGCAATCGGGGTCAAGCACGTCATCAATGCGACGGGCACACTGACAACCCTGGGCGGATCCCTTATGCCGCCGGAGGTTGTCGCGGCCTGGGTAGAAGCCGCCAAGCATTTCGTGGATCTGTTTGAGCTCCACAATAAGGTCGGCGAGCGGCTGGCCCAGCTCGTGGGCGTGGAAGCGGCGCTGGTCACGACCGGTGCCGCCGGTGCCATGCTCCTGGGAACCGCCGCCGTTGTCACACGGGGCGACCGCAACCGGATCAAACGACTCCCCGACCTCTCGGGCCTGAAGAATGAAGTACTCATCCAGAAGACCCACCACACCTGCTACGACAACCAGTTGACGAATGTCGGGGTGAAGCTCGTGGACGTGGAGAACCGTACCGATGTGGAGCGGGCGGTGGGTGAACGCACGGCGCTGATGTTCTTCCTGAACCTGGCCGAGCCGGATGGTCAGATCAAACTCCCTGAATGGATCGAGCTGGCACGGCGGTTCCAGGTGCCGACCTTGCTGGACGCAGCTGCGGATGTGCCGCCGGTGGAGCGGCTATCGCGGTACAACAAAATGGGCTGTGACCTGGTCGCCTTCAGCGGCGGGAAGGCACTGATGGGGCCCAACGACACCGGGTTACTGCTGGGACGCAAAGACCTGATCGAAGCCGCTAAGCTCAACACCAACCCCTACTGCGGCACTATCGGCCGCATGATGAAGGTGAGCAAGGAGGACATGATCGCGTTGCTCGCCGCCGTCGAGCGCTATGTGCGTATCGACCACAAGGCTGAGTGGGCCGAATGGGAGCGCCGGCTGGGCGTCGTGGAACAGGCGTTGCTTGACATTCCGAGCTTGAAAAGCGAACGCATGGTGCCACCGATTGCCAATCCTGTGCCGCATCTACTGCTGACCTGGGATGAGCAACGCCTGAAGCTTACACGTGAACAATTGGCCCGCCAACTGGCCGACGGCGACCCTTCGATCCAGATCGGTCGTGTCCGCGGCACAGGGGATGCCGGCGTGCTGATCTCGGTCTTCATGCTCCAGCAAGGCGAAGACCACATCGTGGCCGACCGGCTACGTGCTCTCTTCCGCAGAGCTAGAGCGTGAGGAGGCGGAAAGGTGGGACGTTTCTCGTCTTGCCAATCCACGCGATTTTGCCGATGATAGAGCCCCCTGGCAACTGTGGACGTGTGACGGCAGGAGAGGTTTGGCTGGAGGCAGGTCGCCGGCGCCGGTAGTCTCGTGAGGGATCCAGGCGATCCTTCGTTGAGGTTTCGGGCAGCGGCGCGTGTGCGTAGGAAGCGACAGCAGGCCACTCCAGGAAGAACAACCCGGATACCGCAGTCACTTCTTCTCGCAGTTCGGCATGATTATTGCACTCCTTGCTGGTTACAGATAGGCATGGCAGGCGCCGCCGTTCCACTTTGCGGAACCGCGGGCAGTTGAACAAAGGGAGCGACTGTGTCTACCACGGATAACTCGGCGCTGTTGATTGGCGTGTTCTACGACCGCGAGCATGCAGAGAGGGCTTTCCGCGAGCTCCAGCACGAAGGCTTCGGCGACGGGCAGCTCAGTGTGGCGCTCATGGATGCGAACGAAGCGCCGCCGACGTTGGCTGTGCCGAAACGGCGCACGCAGGCACGAGCCGGCACGGCGATCGGAGCTGTCCTGGGTGTCTTCGTCGGCGGCCTTCTCGGGCTGTTGGTGATCGTGTGGTGGCCCATCCTCGGCCCACTCTCCACTTTGGTTCTCTCGCTGGCAACGTCGGTGGCCGCCGGGATCAGTCTGGGTGGTCTAGGCGGGGCGCTGATCGGATGTGCGCTGCGCTCGGAAGAAGAAGAGCTGGCGCCGGAGCGGCCGCAGCCGAGTCGGGGAATCGTGACCGTGCGTCCGAACAGTCGCTATGATGAGGCCGCGGCGATCCTCCGGCGCCATGCCGGGTGCGACGCCGATCCCGCCTCGGCCAGGGAAACAGCGCGGTAGAATCCGACCGGAAAGCCGAGTTCCCCGCGTGCGTTGCGCCATCCGAGCATCATGATTCAGGAGAGGCTGGTTGCCCAGTCCTGCCATCGGGTACGATGGCGCAAAAAGGAGTCCGCCATGCCCACACCATTGACCGCAGAGCAACAGCAGGCGCTGGATGCACAACCCGAGGTACCGCTGCGCGTTGTCGATCCACGCACGAATCGGACCTATGTCCTTCTCCCCGCAGAGGATTACGAGAGAATCAAACCGTTGTTCGAAGAAGACCCGATAACGGAAGCTGAAATGCGGTTCCTGGCGGCTGAAGCAGGGAGGAGAGCTGGTTGGGATGATCCGGAGATGGACGTGTACGACGATTACGATGCGCATCGACCCCAACCATGAGCGTACAACGCGGCGACGTGGTGCTGGTTCATGTAGGCTTCAGCTCCGGAGTGGCCGGAAAAACCCGACCCGTGCTGGTTGTCCAAGCCGATCACAACAATCAACGTCTGCAAGACACTATCGTGGCACTGATCACGCGCACGATCCATCGCACGTCGATCGAGGCGACCCAACTCCTCATCGATGTGACCACGCCGGAAGGCAAGCAATCGGGGCTCTTGCGAACCTCGGCAGTGAAATGCGAGCATCTGGAAACGGTATTGCAGAAAGACATCCAGCGCGTAATCGGCTACCTGCCACCCCTACTCATGCGGCAGGTCGACGCCTGTCTCAAAGCAGCCCTCGATCTTCCTTGAATTGAAGTGGCGGTCTCGGTCACTTCGGAGCTGCGCTAGCAAAGGCCCGATGAATCGCCTTGACCGTGGCGTCAGCTCGGAAATCCACGATTTTCTTCCCCCACGCAATTGTTTTCTCCGCGGGTGCCAGCTCGATCCCGTTGATGCGGAACTTGTTAGCCGCGATCCGCTGCTTCATGCGCACCGTGGTGGGATCGACCAGCATCATCTGCGCCGTGATCGCGAAATCGTCGTGTAGCCCATCGGGAACCTGCTGGATACCCTGCTGCTGGAGCCATTTGGCTACGCCAGGATAATCGTAGTATTCCGGGATAAAGTGGACGCGCGTCTTGCCGCCGGCCCATTTGGCGTTGAGCGTGGCGGCGACCGCTTTCATTCCCTTCTGGTTCCCGCCGCTGTCGCCGATCAGGATAACATGGGCAAATCCATGCGTGCGGAAGGAGGCACAAATATCGATCAGCAGTCGTTCGTACGTGTCTTCGGTCAGGCTGATCGAGCCCGGATACTTCATATGTTCCGTCGGCGGATCAATGTCACCCTCGGGCACAAAGGCAACGATCGGAGCGACCACGGCGTTGCCCAGCTTGCGGGCGATGGCTTCGCTCGTGGCGCGGAGAATGTAATTGTGTTTGCCGGTGGCCAGGTACGGACCGTTCTGCTCCACGCCGCCGGTGGGAATGAGTACCGTGTCCTTGCCGGCGCGCAGCGCGTCGCGGACCTCCATCCAGGTCAATTCCTCGATCCACACCGTATCGACCGCATCGATCGGCCGGGGCGTGTTCGGATCCGGGGTCATGGCCGTGGGTTTGGGCGCTTGAAAGGCCGTGATCAGGAAAACCACCCAGAAGCTCAGAGATCGGATCATGCTCTTTCCTTTCGTCAAAGCGGCTGCCTCGCCCAACAGCGAGGACGGAATGCACTTGCTGCAAGCGGATTGTGGTGCAAGAGGTGGCGCAAGGCAAGCGCCAAACCAATCGAAAGGGGGCGCGATCGCCTTCAGGGAGAGCAGGCTTGCCAGCAGCGCCCTTTTCGCGGCCGAAAACTCCTCGTCTAGCATCGCCTCCCGAGGGGTTATCACGCCAGGAAGAGTGAAAGAGCAGAAAAAGCCAAAGGAAAGGAATTATTTGTTGACCACGCGAGAGCGAGCACTTATAAAATGGACGATTCCCAGTGCAACCATTGGAGAATCTGCAAGGCTCCGCCACCGAACTCACTCCCGCGAAGGTTTCTGTGGCCTGAGAACTGCCCGAACGCTGTGCACTCTTCGTCCCTCCTGTCGAGGGAAGAAGATATTCTCGGGGAGGCGCCGTCGTTCACGAGCTCGCGACCAAGCTCGAGACGCCATCCCCGGAGGCCTGTTCTGAGAGGTGGAATTAATGATGCTTCGCAAATGTGCACTGGTAACTGTGATGGCTGTCATCATCTGTGCCGGCGGCGGGCTCCTCGGCCAAGACGAGAAGTCCGCGCCGCCCAAAGGTAAACAGACCTTACCGAAGTACTGGAGTAAGCTGGGTCTAAGCAACGACCAGAAGCAGAAGGTGTTTGCCGTCCAGGCAGACTACGGCACCAAGATTGATG
>JBGQLF010000399.1:0-8016 GCA_041499985.1 Gemmataceae bacterium | reverse complement strand
GTGGCCGGGGGTCGGCCTCTACGCGGTCAACGGGCTCGCGGTCAACGACTTCAACGTGATCGTCGGCGCGGTGTTCTTCTCGACGCTTGTGTACGTCGGCTTGTTCCGTGTCGTCGACCTCGTCAACGGGCTGATCGACCCTCGATCCGGCGTCTTCTCTGGTGGCGCAAGCCCGGCCAAAGACGACTACGCCATCGGCTGGTGCGACGCGGCGTGGCCCTCTCGGTGGGGGCGACAGTCGGCGTGCTGACGCAGAACGCGGCGCCGGCGGCGGTGTCGGCGACGCTGGCGATGGGGACAGTCCAAGCCGCGGTGCTGACCGCGGCCGGGCAAGCGGCCACGGGCGCCATCCCGGCGACCGTGGCCGCATTGACAGAGGGAGTGTTGCGAGCCATGTTGCTGAGCAAGTTGAAAGTCGTGGTGGCCGTGATGCTGGCCGTGACGGTCGCGGCGGTAGGCACGGTCGTGTGTGCGCAGCGGGCGCTGACCGACAAGCCGGCAGCCGCCGGCAAGGAGGAGGCTCCGAAAGTCGAAGAGAAGTTCGTGGGTACCTGGGCCATCGTGTCCCTGGAGTGGGGAGGGCAGAAGCTACCAGAGCAGGCGTTCGAAGAGGGCAAGTGGAGCTTTACCGCCGACGGCAAGATGACCGGGAGAATGCGTGCCGGGGCAAGGGAGTTGGTGGGAATCTACAAACTGGGCCCCACCAAGAAACCCCAAGAGATCGACTTCACGACCGACGACGAGAAGACGACGCCCGGCATCTACAAGCTTGACGGAGCCAACCTGACGATTTGCCTAAGCGACGAGTTCGGTAGGGCTGGTGACGGACGGCCGACCGAGTTCGCCACCAAGGAGGGCACCAAGGTCTGGCTCATCGTCTTCAAGCGCGAGGAAAAGTGAGCGGGGACGGTGAGCATGCGACGCGCAGGGGCCGGCAAGAGGTCGGTCCCTGCCTCCGCACCGTGTGACCGTGCCTTCAGCTGCCACGGTCCTTCTTCCCCACCACGCGAATCTGTATCCGCCGCGCCGCTACCTCGCCGTCTTCCTCCTTGCGAACGAAGTAGAGATCCGGGGTCTGGATGTCGCTGTGCCCGGCAAACTTCTGGACCTCGTGCATCTGGGCCCCATTACAGATAGCATCGTTGATGGCGGTCTTGCGCAGCGAATGAATGCCGATGCGGCGCTGCCCGAGCCGGTCGGGATCGATGCCCGCCGCCAGGCAGTATTTCTTCATCAGCCGTCGAGAGGCCGACCGGGCATGCCAGGATGGCAATGCCAGAGGTCAGGGTCGGTTGTTCGTGGTAAGGCCGCTTTTCGTGAACATTCATTTCCGCCGATTCGTCGATCTGATCCTATTCGGAAGTACCCTGCCGGATGGACCGCCAGCCGGAACGAGCAGGTCGGAATACTGAGGGCGCCTGTGCAGCGGGCGGCGCTTCCTGCACAGGCCGGGATTTGCCGTCAGATAACGGCTTCGACTGCTTGCTCTCTGGGGACAAATAAGAAACCTACCGCCAACAACTCTGCCGAAAAAGTTTCAAACAACCACGACCTACTGCTAAGATGTCCATCCAGTTCTGGCCAGTTGGCTTCCGGCCAACCGTGCAACGCATGCCGGCCCTGCTCCCCAGTACGAACCCGTAACGATCGGATCACGAACAGTTGACCACCCCGTGAAGGCAGAACCAGTCCTATGCTGCGGCAAGGAGGTCGTGCAGCCACACCACCGAGGTCGGCGCCATGGCAACGAAGATCACCAGCGATGTCCTTGAGTCCCACTTGAATTGCAAATACAAGGGCTACCTGAACCTAGCCGGGGAACAGGGCAATCTCTCAGACTACGAACGGCTAATGGGAGAAACCAGGGAGCGGGTGCGGCTGGCCGCGACAGCCAAGCTCTTAGTACAGCACAAGGAAGGCGAGGTGTTGCGGGGACTCACCGTGACGCCCGCAGTGCTCAAGCGGGGTGCGCCACTGCTCCTCGATAGCACCGTGGAGGACAAGGAGTTCGGCATCCGCTTGGATGCTCTTCAGCGAGTGGCCGGGCCGTCGCAGCTCGGCGACTTCCACTACGTCCCGGTGCTGTTCCACGAGGCCGAGAAGCCCACCCGGAAACCCAGGGCTCTGCTCGCACTCCTCGGGCTGGTCCTGGCGACGGTCCAAGGACGAGAGCCCCGCTGGGGAGTCCTGGTCCACGGCCAGAACTGCGAGATCCACAGGATCAAGCTGGGAACGGAGGTCCAACAGGCCCTGCGGACCCTGCAGGAGATCCGGGAGGCGCTGGCAACAGGCACGCCTCCCAGACTGATGCTGAACCCTCACTGCCAGGTCTGCGAGTTCCGGGAGCGATGTCGCGCGGAGGCGACGGCGAAAGACGACCTGAGCCTGCTTCGGAGCCTGGGCGAAAAGGAGATCGCCAAGTACACTCGGAGGGGCATCTTCTCCATCGCCCAGCTGTCCTGTACCTTCCGCCCCAGGAGGAAACACAAGAGGTCAGGCCCGAAGGGCCAGCCCCACCAGCATGCGTTACAGGCCCTCGCCATCCGCGAGAGGAAGGTCTACGTCCTCAGCACTCCGGAACTACCTGTTGCCTCGACGCGGGTCTACTTGGATATCGAGGGCGACCCGGAACGCCGCTTCGACTACTTGCTGGGGATGATCGTCGAAGCGAACGGGGTTGTGGAGCGGCACTCGTTCTGGGCTGACAGCCCGGCCGAGGAGCACCGGCTGTTCCAGCAGTTCCTCGACGTGATCGGGCGGTACGACGATTTCCGGGTCTACTGCTACGGCAACTACGAGGCGGCGTTCTTGCGACGCCTGATCAAGGAGTTGAAACGTCAAGAATTGCACGAAAGGCTCATGCCCCGCCTGGTCAACGTCCTGTCCGTCGTGCACGCGCACGTCTACTTCCCCACCTACTCCAACGGACTCAAAGAGATTGGTAACCTCCTGGGGTTTCGTTGGACGGAGGTGGGCGCTTCGGGAATCCAGAGCATCGTCTGGCGGCGAAGGTGGGAGGAGACCGGCTCCGTGGCATTCAAGGACCTGCTGACGACCTACAACCTGGAGGACTGTGCCGCCCTGAAGAGGGTTACGGAGTTCCTCTACGCCACTTGTCCTCGTCAATCCCAGCCTCCGAAGGTGAGCGAAGAGGGACTTGAGATTACCCGGGTCGAGGAGCTTAGCCTCCAGAGTGCCCGCCCAGATTGGGGAGATACGGTGTTCGCACTTCCCGACTTCTCCTTCGTCAACGAGCGGGCCTATTTCGACTACCAGAGGGACAAGGTGTTCGTCCGCACCAGTAAGATCCTCCGCAGGGGCCAGGGTCGGAAACGCATCAAGCAGTGGAAGAAGAATCGCCGAGTCAACCGGGAGATCGAGATCACTGGCCAGTCCTGCCCCTTCTGCGGTGGGACAGAACTGGAACGGCGTCAGAACAGGAGCCTCGCCCGGCTAGCATTCGACCTCCGCATCACCCGCAGCGGCATCAAGAAGTGGGTCACCCGCTTCAGAACCGCCTGGCACCACTGTACCGGGTGCGGGAAGCGGTTCCTTCCGGCGGACTATCTTCGGCTAGAAGAATTCTGCCACTCCCTGAAAAGCTGGGCGATGTACGAACATGTGGCTCACCGGACGAGCCTCCCAAACATCGCGGACACGATCAGGGAGTGCTTCGACTTGCCCATCGGCCACCCGCAGGTCCACGCCTTCAAGAAACTGCTCGCCGACTACTATCGAGGAACCTACAAACGGCTCTTGGAGAAAATCGTGCAGGGTGCCCTCCTTCATATGGATGAGACGGAGGTCCACGTCAGGCTGGTAGGCAAAGGCTATGTCTGGGTCCTCACCAACTTGGAAGAGGTCGTGTACCTGTACCGGCCATCACGTGAGGGAGATTTCCTGCACGACCTGCTCAAGGATTTCCGGGGTGTGCTTGTCTCTGACTTCTACGCTGCCTACGATTCGCTGGAGTGCCAGCAGCAGAAATGCCTCGTCCATCTGATCCGGGACTTCAACCAGGACATCGTGGGCAACCCTTGGGATGAGGAACTCAAGTCTCTCGCCTCCGCCTTCGGCGGCCTGCTGAGGGCAGTCGTCGCCACCATCGACCAGTACGGCCTGAAACAACGGCACCTCGGCAAGCACCGGCGGGACGTGGATCGGTTCTTCCAGACCGCTGCGGCACAGGCACTTAGCTCGGAGGTTGCCGAGGGTTACCGTAAGAGGCTGCTGAAGTACCGGGACAAGCTGTTCACCTTCTTGGACCACGACGGGGTGCCGTGGAATAACAACAACGCGGAGCACGCCGTAAAAGGCTTCGCCTACTACCGCGAGGTTGCCGACAACTTGATCACGGAGGCCGGTCTGAACCAATACCTCGTGTTGCTGAGCGTCTACCAGACCTGCAAGTACAAGAAGGTGAGTTTCCTGAAATTCCTGCTCTCAGGGGAGACGGACATCGACGCGTACTGCGAGGGCAACGGAAAGTGCGTATTGCCGGCGATCGAGCTTTACACCGAGGGCACAGCATCGGCCCGTCCGAGCCGAAAACGTCTGGGGATGGAGGCTGCGGGGAGGGGAGCCGTAACCGCTACTTCTCCAAGCGAGGATCCTGACCAGCCAGAGACACCATGTTGAGCCGGACCGGCCCCCGCCACCTGTCGGTTCACCCAAGAGATCGTCCTCCGCTGCTGCGCGGACTGCGGCGAAAGACTCGGCTTGTTGCCGATAAGGCGGGTTGGCGTGAACATCGTTCCTCGATTTCCGGCCAGCATCCTCAACCCGCACACTTCGTGCACCTGGCCTTCGCAAAGTGGTTCAGGAAGACTTTTAATCTGGCGAAATAGAACTGTACCTGTTTACCGTCACTTCCAGTTACGTCCGTACCCGCCTGATATCGCGCTCGAACTGGCTGGTCCGGTTCTATAGTCACCGCGGCATGTGCCTCGGGTTGAGATTCGCCACGCCCGACAGCGGGCGGACAGCTCCTTCGTCCGCAGGCCGCAGCCCATCTTCGTGGCGGTCATGAAGCAAATCTTGGGGTCGGACATCGGTCGTGCTCCCGATTCCTGCGGATAGCGTCGTCGTAGGTGATCCCGCCTCGTGTAGGGTAACTGGCGGACGGCACCAGCGCTACGGGCCAGGACCCGGTGTCGCCGGCGTTGGCCCGGCCATCCGAACTGGGGGGCCGCTCTCGCCGTCCGTCTGAAGGGTTGTTCTACCGCCTGAGCGAGCACACGACATCGAAGCGGGGAGGAAAAAAACGCTTTTCCCGATTCTTCCAAGCTCGGTTCTCCTTGCCGCCGTCCAGGGCGAGCCTGTCCCTGCCAACCTTCGGGCACGAAGGCGAGGATGGCCTGCGTGGTCCACGTCGGTTCCTGCTACAACATCAGCGGGACGGGGCCTGCACGCCCGCATCGGCCAGGATGAAATTGGGAAGGACGCGGCCTGCGGACAACTCGTTCGCCGCCTCTCCACGACGATCATCTCGAACCACCGGAGGAAAGCCATGGCCCGCGAGATCACAAACGATGTCCTTGAGGCACGCCTGAAGTGCAGGTTCAAGGGCCACCTGAAGATGGCCGGCGAACGGGGCGAGCCGTCCGACTACGAGCTGATGCTCAGGGAAACCCGGCGGAGGATTCGCGACGCCGCCTCGGCCAGGCTGCTGGGGCGGCACGCCGGGGCGGAGGTCCCGAGAGGATTGCCTCTGGACGCCGGCCTGCTGGAACGCGGCTCCCCCCTACTCCTCGACGCCTCGCTAGAGGACGAGGAGATGTCCCTCCGCTTCGACGCCCTGCTTCGCGTGGAAGGCGAGTCGCGCCTGGGCGGCTTCCACTACGTCCCAGTTCTCTTCCACGAGGCGGAGAAGCCTACGCCGGAGTTGCGGACCCTCCTCGCCATCCACGGACTGGTCCTTGGCACCGTCCAGGGCAGGGAGCCAGCGGTCGGGATAATCATCCATGGTCGGGCCTGCGAGACGAAGAAGATCAAGCTCGGCGGCGTCCGCGATCAAGCACGGCGTCTGCTGCGGGAGTTACGCGAGGCACGGCGCGACCTGCCGCCCGGGCTGATGCTAAACGGCCACTGCCACGCGTGCGAGTTCCGCAAGCGATGTCACGCGGAGGCGACTGCCAAGGACGACCTGAGCCTCCTTCGGGGCATGGGTGAGAAGGAGGTCAGGAAGTACGCCAAGCGTGGCATCTTCACGGTCACGCAGTTGTCCTGCACCTTCCGCCCGCCGAGGAGGACGAGGAAGCCGGAGCAGAGGAAGCTGTCCCACTCCCACGCCTTGCAGGCGTTAGCCGTCCGCGAGAGGAAGGTCCACGTCCTGGGCACGCCCGAACTGCCGACCGCCTCCACGCGGGTCTACCTGGACATCGAGGGTGACCCGGAACGGGGCTTCTGCTACCTGGTCGGCGTGATCGTGCGGGTCGGGGACGCCGAGGAGCGGCATTCCTTCTGGATCGACTCGCCCGCCGAGGAGGCGGTTTTGCTCGGGCGATTCCTCGACCTGGCGGCCCTCCATCCCGACGCCTGGGTCTACGCCTACGGCGGGTACGAGGCCGCGTTCCTGCGGCGGGCCGGCAAGGTGGCAGGGCGGGAGGAGGAGGTTGGGCGGCTCCTGGCCAGGACGTTCAACGTCCTTTCAACGGTGTACTTGCATGTCTACTTCCCCGTCTGCTCGAATAGCCTGAAGGACATCGCCGGACACCTGGGCTTCCGCTGGACGGAGCCGGAGGCGTCGGGGCTGCTGAGCGTCGTCTGGCGGAGGAGGTGGGAGGAAAACCGCTCGCCGGCCTTGAAGGAGAAGCTAGTCACCTACAACCTGGAGGACTGCGACGCCTTGCGGCGGGTGACCGAGTTCCTATACGAGGTCTGTCCCCGCCCGGCGGGTGGAGGGCGGCCGGAACCGCCGGCCGGCCTTCCAGTCGCTCGCGTCGAGGAGATGGACCCGGTGTCCAGCCGCCGCGAATGGTGCCGGGCGGACTTCGCGGTCCCCGACTTCGAGTTCGTCAACGAGAGGGCATACTACGACTACCAAAGAAACCGGGTGTACGTCCGCACCAGCAAGGCCATCAGGCGGAGCCAGGCCAGGCAGAAGGGGCGGAAGGGAAAAAGGAATCTCCCGGCCAACAGGAGGGTCGAGCTCACCGCCGCGAAGTGCCCATTCTGCGGGAGCGAGGACTTGGCCCGCATCCGGAGCGGGCGTCTGGCCCGCCTGGCCTTCGACCTGCGGATCACCCGAGGCGGCATTCGCAGGTGGGTGACACGCTTCACGACCAGCTACCACTGCTGTGCGGGCTGCGGGAAGCGGTTCCTGCCCTGGGAGTACCTCCGCCTGGACCCCCACTGCCACTCCCTGAAGAGCTGGGCCATGAACCAGCATGTCGTCCGCCGGACCACCCTCGCGAACGTCGCCGAGATGATCAAGGAGTACTTCGGGCTGCCAGTGTTCCACCCCGATGTCCAGTCCTTCAAGGTGCTGCTGGCACGTCACTACGAGGGAACCTACAAGCGGCTCCTGGAGAAACTGGTGGCCGGGAACCTCATCCACGCCGACGAGACGGAGATCCACCTCAAGCGTGGGGGCAAGGGCTACGTCTGGGTCTTCACCAACCTGGAGGAGGTTGTGTTCATGTACAAGCCGTCGCGGGAGGGGACTTTCCTCCACGACCTGCTCAAGAACTTCCGCGGCGTTCTCGTCACCGACTTCTACGCCGCCTACGACTCGTTGGACTGCCCGCAGCAGAAATGCCTGATCCACCTCATCCGAGACTTCAACCAGGACATCCAGGGGAACCCCTGGGATGAAGAACTCAAGTCGCTGGCGGGCGACTTCGGAAGCCTGCTACGGGCGATTGTCGCGACCATCGACCAGCACGGGCTGAAGCAGAGGCACCTCGGCAAGCACAAGCAGGACGTGGACCGCTTCTTCAAGTCCGTCGCGGGACTTGTTCTCCGCTCGGAGGTGGCGGAGGGCTACCGGAAGAGGTTGCTGAAGTGCCAGCGCAG
>JBGQLF010000398.1:0-8018 GCA_041499985.1 Gemmataceae bacterium | reverse complement strand
TCCATCACCATCACTTCGGGGATGGGATTGAGGAGCTGGCTTTCTTCCTTGCGCAACGCGTGCAGCTCCGCGCCCAGCTGGCGCGCCGGCGGATAGACGGTAGCGATGAAGTAGTCGAGGAGTTGCTCGCGCTGCGCCGGTGTGAGCTGCTCAGGAACGGTGTGCCAGGCTCGGGTCAGATCATCCCGGCCGGCCAGGTGCGCCGCTTCCATTGCCGTCAGCTCGCGGTCAAACACGCGGAAGTCGTCTACCCGGCCACCCTTGAAGCCGTTGTCGCGGAAACGGTAGCCGATGGTCAGGTTTGGCTCGTTTCCTTCGTAGGTGATGTCCTTGAACAGACCGTCGCGAACGACCTCCAGGGGCATCGGCCGGCCATCCACATACACACGGACGCCGGAGGCCCGGCTGGAGCCGTCGTAGGTGACGGTGACATGGACCCAGGTATGCAGGGGCACCGGGTCGCGCGTGATCACCTTGAGGGAGTTCCGCGGCCACATATGGTGCAGACCCAAGGCGACCCGGCCGTGTTCGAGCAACAATTCGTAACCCCGACTGCCGGCGTCGATGGGCGCTCGGCTGTGGTGCGCCACGACGAAGCGGGGCGCAGGCATGGGCGTCTGGAGCCACAGGCTCAGCGAAAAGGGATCGACACGGGTGAAATGGCCCAGGCCTGGGAAAGTAAAACCGTTCTCGCCATTGAGCTCCGCCGCCTGACCGCTCTTGCCCGGCACCAGGCGCGGCCCTTCCTGGGCCTGGGCGGGTTTCTTCGGATCGGCGGCGTTGGCGACCTGGTTGGCACGGATCTCCTCGAACGCAAAGTCGCCCACCAGGCCGGGCAACACCGGCGTTTCCGGCTTCTCCTTGAGCCAGGTGGTAAACGCTGTGCTTGCCTGTTCGTGCTCCGCTCGAAGCTGCTTCTCCTTGGCCGCGATCTGCCGCCGTAGTTTCGCCAGCCGGGCATCCGTGGCATCCTCGGAGAGCAGCAGCGTGGGCACTGGCATCGCCGACGTGAAATACGACGTCTGCCCCGATTCGTCGATGTTCTGGAAAAAGGCGAACAGGGAGTAAAAATCGCGCTGCGAAATGGGATCGAACTTGTGATCGTGGCAGCGGGAGCATTCGAATGTCAGGCCGAGGAAGGCGGTGCCCATGGTGTTGACGCGATCGACGACATAGGCAACGCGGAATTCCTCTTCGACGACGCCACCCTCTTCGTTTTGCATATGCAGGCGGTTGAACGCCGTGGCCAGCCGTTGTTCCTTGGTCGCGCCCGGCAACAGATCGCCAGCGAGCTGCCAGGTGAGGAACTGGTCAAACGACAAATTCCGGTTGAACGCCTGAATGACCCAATCGCGCCACGGCCACATGGGACGATAGCGATCCATCTGGTAGCCATGGGTGTCAGCGTAGCGGGCCAAATCGAGCCAGGCGGTCGCCAGGTGTTCCCCGTAGCGTGGCGACGCGAGCAGCCGGTCCACCACCTTCTCATAGGCGTCCGGCGAACGGTCCGCGAGGAAGGCCTCGATGTCGGCGAGCGTCGGCGGCAGTCCAGTCAGGTCGAGGCTGACGCGGCGCAGCCAGGTTTCCGGGCGGGCTGCGGGCGCGGGTTGCAGACCCTCCTGTTCGAGCCGGGCCAGGATGAACGCATCGATCGCGTTCCGCGCCCAGTCGCGGCGTTGCGTGACCGGCAGCGGCGGGCGCCTGGGAGGCACCAACGCCCAGTGAACGCTCCACGGGGCGCCTTCCTCCACCCAGCGCTGGAGTAGGGCAATCTGCTTGGGAGTCGGCCTTCGCTGTGCGTCCGGCGGCGGCATGACCACGTCGGGGTCTGTGGAGGTAACACGGCGGATCAATTCGCTGGCCGCACTGTTTCCCGGCACCAGGACCGCTTTGCCGCGGCGGACGCGGAAGGCCCCTTCGCGCAGGTCGAGGCGCAGCCCGGCCTGACGCGCCTTCGGATCCGGGCCGTGGCAGGAGTAACACTTGTCCGACAGAATGGGCAGAATATCCCGGGTGTAATCGACTTGGGCTCGCGACGGGGCCGTGAGCAGAAGCAGGACCGGCAGCGCGACACCGCAAGCCAACTGTGCGTGTCGAGGTCCCTGGTGCGTGGTGAAAGGTTTCATCGTCATCTTCACGCTCGCAATCCTCGCGCCCTGGCATCTTGGCGAGCGGTCTGCCAAGCCTGGCGGCGGGGCAAACGCCCGGGGAAGGAAGTAGGGGTGGTCTTCCTGTCAATAGGAACATAGCGGACTCAGCCACCGAAGGTATAGTCTAGCGAGGCAATGGCCTGTTTGTGAAGGCGCGACAGGCAGAACGCGATGACGCTGAACCCGGCCGAGCACCGCCTACGACGTCCCCGAACCGCCGGAGTGAATCCATGAAGCCAACGCTAAAGCCGAAACGCACTGCCGAGCAGCGGGCCGAGGAAGAAGCCGTCCGCCGCCAGCACACGGCGAACCCGGTCCGCCAGCGGCCAGCCGGTGCCATCAAGCGACAGGATTTTGCCGCGATCTTGAGCCAGGTGGCGCGGTTCAAAGCCGTACGGGAAAGTCAGGGACTGACGCTGGCCGAGGTGGCCCAGCGGATGGGCATCGCCCCGCCGACTCTGTCCCGATTGGAAACGGGGAAAATGCTGAACCCTACGCTCGCGACGCTGCACAAATGGGCGGAAGCGCTCGGGCAGAAACTGAATGTTGATTTGTCGTCCCCATGACCGGCTGCGCTCGTTCTAGACGTACGCGGTTGTTCCGAACGCGATCCGGATCGGCCAAGGTGAACACGGTAGGGAAGGCTAGTTGTCGTGATTCACGTGGTTGGCCCCTGAATCGAGAAGCGACCTTCGTAACCTTTTTCGGGAGTGCCATCCACGATTTCAAAGATGAGTTGGCAGATGGGCATGTCCGCTTCGAGCTTGACGTCGAGCGGGCCGACGTTCCAGAGTTCGAGCTGAAGGGGACTGCCGGGATAGTTTTCGTCGTCCTTCTTGTAACCGAAGCCGGCGTGAATGGTCGGTGCGGTTACGTGAACGCCGATGCCCAGCCGAGCGAGACTGCTCTTGCCCTCGACACGAGCCGCCAGACGAGAGCGGTGCGGCAACTGGAGTTTTTCGATGGTCCAGCCCAGGAGAAAGGTCTGGGAGCGGAAGACATAGCCAGAACTCGGTATCTGGATCGGATCGCTGTAGGTCCGCCGTACGTACTCGAAGTCGAATTCGGCACTGGCCGGGCAGACTACAGACTCGACACCGCCGGCACTCGGACGTTTCCAAAGAAGCAGGTCTTTTGCAAGGCGTAGATCGAGAGCGGTGGACGACCACGCTTCGGCAGGCGGAGCGGGCGTGATCCGCAGAGCGCCACGGGCCAGCGCTGCCCGGATCTCTCGATCCGATAGGATCATGCGAACGCCGCGATCGGTTCATCCAGTTGGTCTTGGGTTACCCACAAGCGATTGGCTCCCGTCTCGGCTTCGTGCGGCAATTCAATCAGCACCAGGTTCGTGCGGAGATCGACGTGAACAACCCCAATCGGGAGGTAGTAGTGGCCGCCCTCTTGAGACAGAAAGTCGCGCTCAACGCGAAGGAAATGTCGCCGTCCTCGGTAGTCTCGGAAAGTGGCAACTGCTTCCGAGGCACGAAGGCCTTCTAACACATTCTCACAGCGAAGCGTTGCCATGCTGAGGCTCCTATTTGAACAAAAGAACAGTAGTCATCAAACGTCTGGTTGTCAAGAACAGCTGCGCCAGTTTTTCATCAAGGTTAACCGTGTCCAGCATGAGGCCGCAAAGATGACAAGAAGAAAAAGGTTGCCTTCCCGCCGTTGCAAACCGATTGCCGTACTCTTGCATCGGCAATTTCATGGTCTGGTAACGAGCCGCGTTGACTTCTTCTTGCCCCAACTGGTTAGCTATGATGGGTGGGTGTTGTGAGTGAGTAGCCAAGGCGACCCTGGTGATGCCCCCCAACGAAGACTGCCCGAACTGCCATCAGAAAGTAGAAGACTGGCACCTCGAGTGGTACAAGATCGAAGGACCGATGCTTTATAAAGGACTGGCGGCAATGGACTGTCCCTTATGTGGGCAGCCAGTCGGATTTCAACAAGGGAAGATCGGGCCGGCGCCGCCTGGAGTTCCCCTGGTGAGACGGTACGCGGACAAGGCGGCGGAGTGGGCCGCGTCTCAAGCCGTCTCCGCGGGAGGAACGTTGCAAGGTTATACATCTGCGGCCGGAGCTGGAGTGCAGTTCGCGAGCTACTGGACTCCGCAAGAAGTCCGGCAGGCAGATGCAAACGAGCACGCCAAGAAACGAGGGCCGTGAAATGAGGATTCTTACCCTAGAAGAGAAACTGTTCCTGGACGTATTCCTCCACGAGGCCACAACTTCGCCATTTACCGGACCAGCCACCCAAGCGCTCCACACCATCGGGGTCGAGTACGGTGACATCTCGTACCTTGCCTGGGCCTACGAGCAAGAGGTTCCCCGGACCAGCTTCGACTTGGGGCATTCCGCCGAGGTGGCGCCGCCGCTCCCTTGGTCGACTCGGGACTCAGTCCTGCGACGGACCCAGGAAATCCAACGCCTTTGGGAACAGCAACGAGAACCAGTGGGCACGCCGAAGGCTCCTTGAGTGCCAAATCGGTCGTGGCGCTCATCGTAGGCGCGCTTCCAGCTACAAGAGCGTCGCTTGAATCCGAGGCGGCGTTCCCCCGCTTCCACGGATAACGGTTGTAACGAGAAGGCGCGTCGAGGGGGGCTCTCCCTCAAGGATGGTCCGCTAGTCTGTTCCATGCTAAACTAGGTTCACGCCGACAGGATCGAGTGGAACCGGTCGCCCGAGGAGAAGACGTGAGCGAGCCCATTCCTCGTCCCGAGCTCTCGGAGACGCAACCTGCGCAGAGCGGTGCCGGACAGGAGCAGCCCGCACCCGTCGTTCCGACCGTCCTGCGTCTCACCGATCAGGAGACCGAGTTGCCCGCCGCGCCGGCAGCCACTCCGCACTGCGCCGCGCGGAAGCCGTTGTCTGATCCACCGGTCGGTCCGGCCCCCCAAGATCCGTATGAGACACGCCAATTCGCGTCGCAGCCGGCCGAGGCCACCTCGATGGCCCCCGATGTGGCCACTGTCGCGGGCTATATCCTGCTCGGTGAGCTGGGGCGCGGCGGCATGGGCGTCGTCTACAAGGCCCGCCAGGTGCAGCTCGATCGGCTGGTGGCCTTGAAGATGATCCTGGCGGGCGCCCATGCGGGGACCCAAGACAAGGCCCGCTTCCAGGCCGAGGCCCGCGCCGTAGCCCGCTTGCAACATCCCAACATCGTGCAGATTCATGAAGTCGGCGAACAGGACGGCCGGCCTTATTGTGCCCTGGAGTTCGTCGACGGCGGCAGCCTGGCCCGCAAAGTGGCCGGCACTCCCCAGCCGAGCACCGCCGCGGCGCATCTGGTCGAGATCTTGGCCCGCGCCATCCACCATGCCCATGAGCACGGCATCATCCATCGCGATCTCAAGCCCGCCAATATCCTGTTGACGGTAGCCGGCGTTCCCAAGATCACCGACTTTGGCCTGGCCAAAATGCTGGACAGCGTGGCCGGCCCCACCCAGTCGGGGGACATCATGGGCACGCCCAGCTATATGGCTCCCGAACAGGCCAGCGGCCAGCTGAACCAGATCGGGCCGGCGACGGATGTCTATGCCCTCGGCGCCATCCTGTACGAGTTGCTCCTGGGCCGGCCGCCCTTTGTCGGCAAAACCACCCTCGAAACCTTGGAGCAAGTTCGCCTTGAGGAGCCGGTTCGGCCCAGTCGCCTGCACCGCGCTGTGCCCCGTGATCTGGAAACCATTTGCCTGAAATGCCTGGAGAAGGCACCGCCCAAACGCTATGCCACGGCTGCCGCCTTGGCGGAGGATCTCCGCCGTTTCCTGGCCGGCGAACCGATCGTGGCCCGGCCGGTCAGCCCGGCGGAGCAACTCGGGCGCTGGGCACGCCGCAACCCGCGCGTGGCCAGCCTCAGTGCCCTGGTCCTGACCTTGCTGCTCGCCCTGGCCGGGGGCGCCACCTGGGCCGCGGTTCGCATCGCCGAGGCCCGCGACCTGGCCGAGCACAACGCCCGGGCGGCCGCGCGGCATGCCGAGGAGGCGGAGCAGCATGCCCGTCGCGAACAGGCGGCACGGGCCGACGCCGAAGCGGCGCGGGGACAGGCCGACGCCAAGGCGCGCGAAGCGGAACAGAGTGCCCGCGAAAGCCGCGCCAGCCTGGCGCGCCTGCACACGGCCCAGGGCTTGCACCGGCTGGATAAAGACGATCTGTATGGGGCCTTGCCCTGGTTTGCGCAGGCGCTTCACTATGAGCAGGACGACGCCGAGCGGCGCCGCCTACACGTCACGCGCCTCAGCATGGTCCTGCGGCAGAGTCCCAAGCTGGAACAGCTGTGGCGCCACAACGGCCGGGTCTATGCCGCGGCGTTCAGCCCCGATAGCCGGTATGTGGTCAGTGCCAGTTTTGAGTCGCCGACGGCTGGCCTGGCTCAGGTTTGGGACCGCGCCCGCGGCACCGCCGTCTCGCCACCGCTGCGCCATGGCCAGGCCGTGGTCTATGCCACCTTCGACCACAGCGGCAAGCAGGTCGTGACCGCGAGCATGGACCGCACCGCCCGCGTCTGGGACGTGGCTACCGGCAAGGCCCTGACGCCGCCGTTGCCGCATCAGGGCCAGGTGACGCAGGCCAGCTTCAGCCCCGACGATCGTCGTGTGTTGACGGCCAGTATGAATTACAGCATGAATCACAGCGCCCTTATTTGGGACGTGGCCACAGGCGAACCGGCGACACCGCTGCTGAAGCACCAGCGCGAGGTCACGACCGCGGTGTTCAGCCCCGATGGCCGCCGAGTCGTCACGGCCAGCGCCGACGGGACCGCCTGCGTCTGGGATGCGTCCACGGGACAACTCACCGCGCCCCCGCTGCGGCACACCGGCCCGGTCCAGCAGGCGGCGTTCAGCCCCGATGGGCAGCGGGTCGTGACGGCCAGCAAGGATCGCACCGCGCGCGTGTGGAACGCCGCCACCGGCAACGCCATCACCGCGCCGCTGGAGCACCCGGGGCCCGTGTGGCTGGCGGAATTCAGTCCGGATGGTCAGCGGCTGATCACCGTCAGTCCGGGAGAAGCCAGTGGGGACGAGCTGCGCCTCCGCACCTGGGACGCCGCCACGGGCAAACCGATCTGGAGCTTCCGCGATAGTCCGTCCCTTTTCTGGGACGCCGCCCTGAGCCGCGATGGCCGTTGGGTGCTGACCATTACTCCCACGCCCCCGCCCGCGTCCGGTGCGGCGGCGACAAGCTCTGAAGTGCGCGTGTGGGAGGTGGGCACGGGGGAGCCGGTCAGCCCACCGCTGCGGTTTGGCGAGACCGCGCCGCGGGCCTTGTTCAGCCCGGATAGCCAGCGCCTTGTCACGCTCCGGGGCGATCCCCAGAAGCGCCTGGAAGAAGTCCGGATCTGGGAAACCACGACCGGCAAACCGATCACGCCACTCATGAAAGTGAGTGGGAGCGTCCAGCAGGCGCGGTTCAGTCCCGATGGCCGGCTTCTGGTGCTTGCGGTTCACAAGGCGCTGCCCTTGGCCGCGCAGGGCAAGGTGCAGCCGGGCCCGCCGCGGCCCAAGGGCGAAGTGCAGATCTGGGATGCCGAGCGAGGAGTCCTGGTGACGGCCTTGCGCTCGTATGACGAACCGGTCCGGAGTCTGGCCTTCAGCGGTGACGGCCGATACTTGGCGACGGCCGGTGCGGACGAAACCGCGCGCGTCTGGGAGACAGCGACGGGCGCCCCGATGGAGGCAGCGACCAAGCAGGTCGGGTCGATCCGGCAGGTGGCGCTGAGCGCGACGGGAGATCGGCTCGTGGTGGCCGGCATGGGCCAGACGGCCCAGCTGCATGATCTTGGCACGGGCCGGTCCGTGGCCTTGCGGCATCCTGCTTCGTGGATTCGGCAAGTCTTCTTCAGTCCCGATGGCCAATGGGTAGTAACCGTGG
>JBGQLF010000397.1:0-8018 GCA_041499985.1 Gemmataceae bacterium | reverse complement strand
GGCGCTGATCGGGGCTCTCGCGGTCGCTTGTTTCGTCAAAGTGTTCGGGGCCGTCTTCCTGGGGGCAGCTCGGTCCGAACACGCCCGCCATGCCCACGAGTCTCCGCCGACCATGATCGGCTCGATGGGGGTTCTGGTCGCCTGCTGTTTCTTCATCGGTCTGGCCCCGTTCCTCGTCGTACCCGTCCTCGGTAAGGCCGTTGCTTCCTGGGCACCGGAGTTACAAGACGCGGAGCCTCGTCTGGCTGCGCTGGCCCCTCTGGAATGGATCAGCGCGATGGCGCTGCTGTTGCTAGCGTCCCTGCTACTGGGTGGCGCGCTGCTGTGGCTGCAACTCCGTCGCAGCGTCGTGGAGAAAGGGAGCACCTGGGGCTGCGGTTACGTCGCCCCCACGCCGCGGATGCAGTACACGTCTTCCTCGTTCGTTCAGATGCTCGTGGGACTGTTCGGCTGGGTGCTACGCCCGCACACCAAGAAACCTGCGGACTTGCCGGTGTTTCCCCAGAAGACGAGCTTCCACAGCGACGTGCCCGACCTGGTGCTGGACGATGCCGTGCTGCCCGCGTTCCGTTTTGGGGCAGGGGTGCTCTCGTGGTTCCGCGTGTTTCAGCAGGGCAGCATCCAAACGTACTTGCTCTACATCTTTCTGACCCTGCTCGCCTTGCTGCTTTGGCATTAGAAACTGGTTCAAAAAGGTGTCTGGAACTCTAAAATCACAGTTCCAGACACCTTTTTGAACCCGTTTCATAAAAGGAACAGGATGGATTCCATCATTCCGAACACGGTTCATGTCCTGCTGGCACTGGTCTTCCCGCCGCTGTTGCTGGGCGTCATCGCCAAAACCAAGGCGCTGTTCGCCGGTCGGGTCGGGCCGCCGGTGTTCCAGCCGTATTACGATCTCATCAAGCTCTTTCAGAAGGGCTCGGTCTTCAGCACCACCACAACCTGGGTCTTCCGGGCGGGGCCCGTGGTCGGGCTCGTGACAGCAGCGCTGGCGGTGCTGCTGATCCCGCTGGTTGATTCCAGCGTGCCGATCTCGTTCACCGGAGACCTGATCCTGCTGGCGTACCTGTTGGGGCTGGGTCGCTTTTTCACGGCCGTGGCGGCTCTCGATACCGGCTCCTCCTTCGAGGGGATGGGCGCGGCGCGCGAGGTAACCTTCGCCTGCCTGGCGGAACCGGCGTTCTTCCTGGGCCTGCTCGTCCTGGCCAGGCTGTCGAGCTCGCTGCAATTGGCCACGATGCTCGGCAGTTCCCTCGCCTCGCACTGGACGACGGCCGGTGCCTCGCTCGCTCTCGTGTTGCTCAGCTGGTTCATCGTGTTGCTCGCGGAGAACTCACGCATCCCCTTCGACGATCCCAACACGCACCTGGAGTTGACCATGATCCACGAAGTCATGGTTCTCGACCACAGCGGCCCGGCGTTCGGCATGATCCTCTACGGGGCCGCACTGAAGTTGTTCGTCTTCGCCGCGCTGGTGGTCCGCCTGGCCTTGCCGCTGGCGACCGGCTCCCTGTGGTTCGACTGGCCGGTCTTCGTGGCCGGAATGCTCGTGGTGGCCGTTGTGATCGGTGTCGTGGAATCCACCATGGCCCGCCTGCGTCTGACACAGGTTCCGGTGCTTCTCGTCGCGGCCTGCCTGCTGTCGGCTTTTGGCGTCCTCCTGCTGGTAAGGTGAATCGATGCTGGAGTTTCTCGATCCCCTGTTGATCATGGCCCTGGCGCTCAACTTCGTCGCCCTGGGTGTGAGCCGGATTCGTGCCGTCATCAACGCGGTTGCCCTCCAGGGGATTCTGTTGGGCCTGTTCCCTCTGTTGGTTCATCCCGAACTTGGGCTGCGCGGTGTCCTGCTCATCCTGGCGACGGTTGTCCTCAAAGGGCTGGTCATCCCGGGCTTCTTGTTCCACGCCATGCGTGAGGCGCACATCCAGCATGAAGTGACGCCGGTGGTGAACTATATGAGTTCTCTGCTGCTGGGAGCGGCCGGCACCGGCCTGGCCCTGGTGTTCTCGTCCACGCTCCCGCTGGCACCGCAGCACACCGACCTGCTGCTCGTCCCGGGCTCCCTCGCGACGGTGTGGACTGGCTTCCTGATGCTGACGACCCGCAAGAAGGCCATCATGCAGGTGCTCGGTTACCTGTTGCTGGAGAACGGCATTTTCCTGTTCGGCCTCTTGCTGTTGGAAGCGATCCCTTTCCTGGTTGAGGTGGGCGTCTTGCTCGACCTGTTCACCGGCGTGTTCGTGATGGGCATCATCATCCATCACATCAGCCGGGAGTTCGCTTCGATCAGCACGGAACACCTGACCGAGCTGAAGGAATAACCGATGATTTACGGGCTGGTCTGGTTCCCTCTGGTGATGGCGGTGGCGACGTACGCCTTGCCCTCGAACCGCTGGCGGCCCTGGCTGCTGCCTTTGGGAGCGCTGGGGCATCTCGTTCTGGTCCTGGCGGCGCTCTGCCAGTCCGGAGAGAGTGCCAACCTGACGGGCCTGGGCGGCTGGCTCCAGTTGGATGCGCTGGGCAAGGTGGTCCTCGGCTTCCTCAGCGTCCTTTTCTTTCTCTGTTCCCTGTATGCGCCGGGCTACTTGGCCCTGCGCGCGGACCGGCCGAACCAGGTCTTCTGTGCCAATTGGTTCGCCTCGTTGGCCATGATGACTTTGGTGACGCTGTCGCATCACCTCGGCCTGATGTGGGTGGCGATGGAAGCAACCACTCTGGTGAGCGCTCCTGCCATCTACTTCAACCACAACGCCCGTTCGCTGGAAGCAACCTGGAAGTACCTGCTGATCGGTTCCGTGGGGATCGCCCTGGCCCTCTTCGGCTCGTTCTTCCTGGCTTATGCGTCGCTGAAGGCGGGTCTGGAATCGACCTTGCTCTTTGATCAACTCATCCAGGACGCCCCCCAGCTGTCTCCGCCCTGGCTCCATGCAGCCTTCGTGCTGTTGTTCATTGGCTACGGCACCAAGATGGGTCTGGCACCGATGCATACCTGGAAGCCGGATGCTTACGGTGAGGCACCCGGGATGGTGGGGACGCTTCTGGCGGGAGGTGTCACGAGCAGCGCGTTCGTCGCCATCCTTCGGGTGTACCAGATCTGCCGCGCCAGTACGGAGGCGGAGTTCGCCCGCGAGATCATGATCTTCATGGGCCTGCTGTCGATGGCTGTCGCGGCGGTCTTCATGGTCCGGCAACGCGATTTCAAGCGGATGCTGGCCTACTCCAGCGTCGAGCACATGGGCATTCTGGTCCTCGGCATCGGCATCGGCGGACTCGCGGTCTACGGTGCTCTGCTGCACCTCATCAACAACGGCCTGACCAAGGGAGTGCTGTTCCTCTCCGCCGGCAACATTCATCGTGCTTACGGAAGCAAAGTCACCGACCACGTGCGCGGAGCCCTCCAGCGCGTGCCGATCTCGGGGGCGCTGTTCCTGGCCGGCTTCCTGGCAATCACGGGATCGCCTCCCTTTGGGCCGTTCGTGAGCGAGTTCACCATCGTGAATGCCGCGCTCGGAAGCGGCCAGTTCCTCACCGGCGGTCTGGTACTGCTCCTGCTCGCCATCGTTTTCATCGGCATGGGGGCGACGGTCCTGGCCGTCGTTCAAGGGACTCCCGCGGAGCAGCAAGAAGCAACGGATTATCACGATCGCATCAGCACCGTCGCACCGATCCTCCTCTTCATGGCTCTCGTGATCCTTCTGGGCCTCTATGTCCCGCCCCCTCTGGAAGCGCTCCTACATGAGGCGGCCGCGTTATTGGAGGTGAACCGATGAACCACAACGGCTTCGCGGAGGTGCCCACAGGGCATGGGATCCCCCGCGGACAGGTTCCACAGCTGCCTTGCGACGCGTTTCGCGGGGCTATCGTCGATGGAGTAGCTCGTGGGCAGAGGGTCGCTGCTCTGTTCGGAGACGCTCCGTCGTCGACCGGGAAGGTGGATCTGTACGCGATTCTCGGAGACAGCGTGCGCTCCTTGTTACGTGTCGGTCGGACGACGTTGGACTCCGATAGTTTTCCCTCGCTTGCGCCCGGCTGTCCCCAGGTCCATCTCTTCGAGCGGGAGATCGCTGAGCAGTATGGTGTGCGCCCCGAAGGCCATCCCTGGTTCAAGCCTGTGCGGTTCCACGCCAGCTACCGCCCCGGGCACGATGCCTGGGGCAGAAAGCCCGGCGAAGCGCCTGTGATTGGCGTCACGGATTACTACCGAGTCGAGGGGGAGGAAATTCACGAAGTCGCCGTGGGTCCCGTCCATGCCGGCATCATTGAGCCGGGACACTTCCGGTTCCAGTGCCACGGAGAACAGGTCTTCCACCTGGAAATCTCGCTTGGGTATCAGCATCGCGGTGCCGAGCGAACGCTCGTCGGGGGGCCGAACCCGCGCACGCTGCACACGCTGGAAACCGTGGCCGGCGACACGTCCATCGGACACGCGACTGCCTATTGCCAGGCTGTCGAGGCCCTGATGGGCTGTCACGTCCCGATCCGGGCGGAAGTGCTGCGCGGCATGGCTCTGGAGCTGGAGCGATTGGCCAACCACACGGGCGACCTGGGAGCCCTCGCCAACGACATTGGCTTCTTGCCGACGGCTTCGTACTGCGGGCGCCTCCGCGGCGACTTCCTGAACCTGACCGCGTTGATCTGTGGGAATCGGTTCGGCCGAAGCCTGCTTCGGCCGGGCGGAGTCGGGTTCGATCTCGATCCGGACCGGAAGCAGCAGTGCCAGGAACGTCTGGAGGCGGCCTACCGGGACGTGGAGAACGCGGCCAACCTGCTCTGGAACTCAGCATCCGTGCAAGCCCGGTTCGAAGGGACGGGGGCCGTTGCTCCGGATGATTGCCGTGCCCTGGGCCTGGTAGGCCCGGCCGCTCGGGCCTGCGGTGTCGAATGCGACGTGCGCCACGACTTCCCCTCCGGCATCTTTCGGTTCGCACACGTTCCGGTATCCACCTGGACCACGGGCGATGTCTTCGCTCGAGCCTATGTGCGCTGGTTGGAGATCCAGCGATCCGTGGCGTTTCTTCGGGAACAGTTACGTGCTCTTCCGGATGGTCCGATTCGCGCGGACGTGGCTTCCTTGAAACCCAACCAATTCGTGGCGACCTTGGTCGAGGGCTGGCGTGGAGAGATCTGCCATGTGGCCCTTACGGACGCTCAGGGACGCTTTTCCCGCTACAAGCTCGTGGACCCGTCGTTCCACAACTGGCTGGGCCTGGCGCTAGCGCTGCGGGATCAACAGATTTCGGACTTCCCGCTGTGCAACAAGAGCTTCAACTTGTCGTACTGTGGGCACGACTTGTAAGGAGTCGTCATGCTGCAAGTTTCCCTTGCTCGATTGCAACAGGGCCATCGCACGATGCCGTACCCGGCCCAAGAACCAATCTTGCCGGATCGCTTTCGTGGCCTCCCTGCGGTGGACCCGTCCAAATGCCCCGACGGTTGCCGCGCGTGCGCCGAAGCCTGCCCAACGAACGCCATTGCCGTCACCGGCGCCGGAGTGCGCCTGGACCTGGGGCGCTGCCTGTTCTGCACGGATTGTGTGGAAGCCTGTCCGGAAGGGGCCATCCGCTACTCGCAGGATTACCGCCTGGCGACGCGCCAGCGGGACGACTTGATCCTGGAGGGCCAAACGCTGCAATTGGCAGAGGCTTTGGAGGCAAAATCCCGACGCCTCTTTGGGCGATCGCTCAAGCTCCGCCAGGTCAGCGCGGCTGGCTGCAACGCCTGCGAGGCCGACCTGAGCGTGCTGGGCACAGTGGTCTTTGACCTGGGGCGCTTCGGCATTCAGTTCGTGGCGTCGCCACGGCACGCCGACGGGATTGTCGTCACGGGCCCGGTGAGCGAGAACATGCGTCTGGCCTTGCTGGAGACGTACGCCGCGGTCCCGGCTCCGAAGCTCGTCCTTGCCGTCGGCGCCTGCGCCATCAGCGGCGGCCCTTTTGTGGACAATCGCGAGGTCCACAACGGCTGTGGGTCCCTGCTGCCCGTGGATTTGTACATCCCCGGCTGCCCACCCCATCCGCTGACGATCTTGGATGGGCTGCTCCGGCTGCTTGGTCGTTTGGAATCCTAGCACCAAACGGTAAAACGGAGGCTTGGCGGGAAGGTTGAGACCGGACACGATCCCGAAGAGTCAGCTCTACCCTGAACCACGCGGTGTTGGCTCAGAAAGAAGTCTATAGGGGGCACCGAGAACTGGACCACTGGTTTTGGTCTGGACAAGGGGGACCACCTCAGCGGATAAGATCCTGCCGTTCGATCCCGACAACAAGCTTGCTTTGGCGTTGCTTGAGAGCGTGTTCGACAACTTCGGGATTCGATGACTCCTGGGGACTGGAATTGTAGGTTGCGTAAGTGACCGCCAGTTTGCTGGATGGTGAGCTTCAACGAATCATGGATAGAGCGACGTGGTTTGGGTTCCGCGCCGGCATGTCCAGCGTTCACACCAGCCGGACGATGATGCTGAACGAACTCTCCTTGCTGCTGGCCAGGGTCAGCCCCAATGGCAAGGCGGATTCGTACGTCTCGGCTATAGTGGACGAAAACACCCTGGGCAAGCCCACGCAGACGACACGGCAACGCACGGCGAAGCGGCTCGTAGAACTCTACTCCCTCGACCCCAACTGCACGCTGTTTCGGCTCCTGCGACACTTCTGGCCAACCGACCAGGCCGGTCGGCCCATGCTGGCCTTCCTCACCGCGGCCGCCCGTGACCCGCTGGTGCGGGAGACGACGCCCTTCGTTCAGAGCACCTCAGTCGGCGAGCCGGTGACGCCCGACCAGATCGCGAAGCACTTGAACGAGAAATATTCGAAACGCTTCCAGGCTTCGACCGCCCTGGCGACGGCGCAACGGCTAGCCTCTTCGTGGATGCAGGCGGGGTACCTGACGGGGAAGGTGAAGAAGAGGCGCTCCCGACCGACCGTCACGCCGGTGGTTGCGACCTTCGCTGTTCTCTTGGGGTATCTTTGTGGTGTTCGGGGGAAGCTGCTGCTGGACTCGGCGTGGACGCGATTGCTGGATCGGTCGCTTGCCGATCTTACCGACCTCGTGATCGAAGCCTCCCGGCAGGGCTGGCTCAACTATAAAGCGGTGGGGAGCGTGGTCGAGATCACGTTCCCTGGCTTGTTGAAGCCGCAGGAAGAAAAGGCTGCCCATGAGCAGAATTGATCTGCTGCGCAAGAACTACCAACGAATTTGCGGTCTGCCGTGGGACCGCAACGTGGCGGGGCCGCAACGGGTTTGGCAGGCGGTGTACGACAAGGAAGACGAACGCAGGCTCCGGTTGCGGCTCGGCCTGTTTGAAGAAGCGACTCACCAGGCTGGGCATTCCTGGAGCCGCCTGGACCTGACCGACGCTTTCGCCAACTGGCTGTGCAGCCCGGAGAACTCGTCGTTTGCCGAAGGTTACTTCGAGTCCCCCGATCTGCTCGATGACGGCGTGCTGGCCGATTTCAAGCAGTCGGTCGTGGGCCCTATCAACGGTGTCCTCGATCACCTCGCTAATGGTGAAGACACCGTACTGGCCTTGTACGGGGTTGCGTCCCTGTTTGGCTTCCTGCGGATTTCGGAAATCCTGCCTCTGGTCGAAGGGCATATCCAGGGGCGGCTGCTGGTCTTCTTCCCCGGCGTCTACGAACAGGACAATTACCGTCTGCTCGACGCTCGCGACGGTTGGAATTATCACGCGGTCCCGATCCGTGCCAGCGAGGGGGAGATGCGCCGATGAAGAACCGGGAGATCTATGAGAAGGACCCCAAGACGCATACCCTCTTGAACCAGGGTGTCGCCAAGGTCACGAGTGGCCAGACCGCCCTGGAACTGGAGACGCTTCGTTACGAACTAACGAACTTCGTGTGCGACGGCCAGTACGCCGATGGCTTGAGCCGCATTCTGTCCACTTACCTCGGCCATTTGGACAAGAGCGAGCAGCCCGGCGTTTGGGTCAGTGGCTTCTTCGGTTCCGGTAAGAGCCACTTGGTCAAGATGCTCCAGTATCTCTGGACCGACTTCGAATTTCC
>JBGQLF010000396.1:0-8018 GCA_041499985.1 Gemmataceae bacterium | reverse complement strand
TCCGGTCATCTGGTCATAGCGGAGCAGATTACTGTCACTGGGACTACCTGGGAACCAGTTGGCAACCAGCAGATCGGCGCGGGCGCGTGGCACCGTCCACGCAGCCCCAGCCAGGAGCGCCAGTACGGCGTAGCGGAGCAGATGGGCAGGTTTTTGGTACACGGGCGAACTCCTCTCTCAGCGTTGACTCGGTCGGACGGCTAAGGCTGGCCTCTGTGCGCGTGGGATCAGCACCGTGCCGCAGAAACGGGCGTCGGCTCACCGGCGCGAAGCCACCACGAACTTGAACAGGGGACTGGTCTCAGGCGAGAACAGACGCAATTCGCATGCCACGAAGTCAACCGGTTTGAGGCGTGCTCGCAATCCCGATCTAACTGATTTGGGCCAAGGAAGTTGCATCCCGACGCCTTCGTTCCAGGACGACGGCTAGCCCGGCCAGATTGCTAACCTTACTTAACGTTCCCCTAACTCAGTGCTAACCAATGTAAACGTCTTGACGTGATGTGCTGTAAACCATGTAAATGTGCTGATGCAATGCTCCGTAAGTCAGCGTTAACACGTTGACATGTAGGCATGGTTCACGAAGGACTGCCTCTCGTTCCCAAACTCCTGTTTGCAATCGCTCCGAAACATTTGCCCTGTGGCGCTGATTTCCCATGCAAAGCTACATCACCCATCCACTTTGCAACCGAGTGAAAACTGAGTGATTTCCCAAGTGAGAAGTGCACTTGGATTCTACTCGGTTGTAAACTGCCTGCTGCTCGCCTGTAAGACGTAACAGGCGACGTAACAGTCCAAGCCCGGCGGCTAGGGTAGCTCCCTAACGCGGTTAGTCTCGACCGCCGCCGCCGGGCCTTCTTTGAGACAGCCAGGAGACTCTGGCCATGCCAGTACCATATAAGCGACCCGCACGCCGACCCCCCTGTACCTATTGCGAAGCTCGGCAACAGGAGCTGGACTCTCTCCGAGCAGAGCTGGCGACACAAAGACAAGAAAACGAATCGCAGCGGTCCCAGCTGGCTGAGCTGAAACGACTGGCAGAATACACCTATAAGGTGGAATTACTCGAGCCGGTCTTGAAGGTCCTTCAGCATATCCTGAAAACCAGTGGGAGAAACGCGATTATCTCGCGCGCAGTCGATCGCGACAAGTTGACGGGTGGACAATTACACCTTGAGTTTGGTCTGTCTCGGCAGGTGGCCCTGAGAAACCACAGGCGGAACATGAAGAACCTGCAATGCCTTCATGATGCCTATGCAGCCGCCCGCCGCTACTGGAAAAATCTTGAGAGAATCGCTGGCAACATCAACAGTATGAGTCTTACCCCGATTTCTCTGTCTGAGCATGATCGGCTTATGGCCGATATAGCGGCTTTGTTTGGCGTGAATTGGCAACCTGACCACTGGGAATAGTCGAGCCTTACCCTGGGGACCCATTTAGGTCCCAAGGCGCCCCTTGATGCAGCCAAGTGTAACCAGGGGGCGGAGGTTACAGAATCCTAAGAAAACTCTCTGTGAGACTATCACTTAGGTTGACCGGGATATCCGGCTGCACATAATGAGACGATAGTAATGGTCGTTATAAATATGGAGAGTAGTTATGGCACACATCATAGAAAGGCTGAAAAAGACATCGGAGGTGGCTAGAGAGCTGGGTGTCCCCTACTGGAAGCTATTCCGCCTGGTGCAGGAGGGCAAGATACTACGTCCCAGCAAGGATGGCTCTGGTGATATGGTCTGGACTGCTGCGGATATCGAGCGAGCCAGGAATGCCGTCAAGCTGGATGGGCGAAGGAAGGCGGTGCCGGTGTGAGGACCCCGGCAAAAGCAGATGAAGACGCCAGACCCCTGGGTGTCATCATTGACCCGAACGGCCTGTTCACCGTCGAGCGTCTACGGGTGATGCTGGGACTGCGCAAGAACTCGCTAAAGAGGGAGATTCGGCTTGGCCGGCTCCAGGCAAGGATCCGGCTTGGCCGCTACTTCATTCTGGGTAGCTGGATCAAAGCTTGGATTGAATCGGGGGAAGTACCCAAAAGTCAAAGAAACGCGGCCGAGACGGGACGGGCGAGAGCGGCGAACAACGGGCGAAGGTGAAAAAGGTGCGGCCAGCGAGCTTTAGCCGAGCTGCTGGCCGCGAAAACCAAACAGAGTAGTCAACATGAATCCTAGTGACAACCGAGCGAAAAGCAACTGGAAACCGGATGCACTTTCGGTCCCCTGGTCTTCGCGAGCTTGCGATCTCGCGGCGTGGACCAGGAGACACCTCGTCAACAGGACAGATGTCTGGGGTGCTTACTGGCCCCTGTCCAAGCGGGCAGCTCTCGGCGCCATCTACACGGCACCCGTCAAGAGACAGCGCGGCCAGGTTGTGCTGAGCCTGGAGACAATCGCCCGCCATTACGCTGGCCGAGACCAGGGACACCTGATCGGCCTGCACAGCACTAACGCGGCGAATACGTCACTGTGGGGTGCTATCGACATTGACTGCCACGGGGAGACGAGCTCCCCGCCCGAGGCGAACCTCGCCGCCGCCCTGTCCTGGAATTACCAGCTCGTCGGCAAGGGCTTCGTGCCCCTGCTAATCGCAAGCAATGGTGCGGGCGGTTACCATCTCCGCGTGCTGTCGGCCGAGCCGGTACCGACGGATCGAGTCTACGCTTGGCTCCAAGCTCTAACCCGCGATTATCGCGACTACGGCATGCCAGCTCCGCCCGAGACGTTCCCCAAACAACCGAGTATTGAGTCCGGTCGGTTCGGCAACTGGCTGCGCCTTCCAGGACGTCATCACACGCGCGACTACTGGAGCGAGGTCTGGAACGGTTCTCGTTGGCTCAGCGGATCCCCGGCGATAGAGCACATATTGTCGCTCAGGGGAGACGATCCCACGCTTGTCCCGCTCGCCTGCTCTCCTCCTCGGCGATCCACGCCCGTGCCCCCACCACACCAGCCCCAGCGCACTCACGCCAAGACAATGGAGCATCATCACTCCGCACGCATTGCGGCCTACGCGAGCAAGTTGCCCAACCGCGGCGAAGGTCAACACCGCGATGACATTGCCTACCACTTCGCTTGCTGGCTGGTTCGCGACATGCAACTCCCCGACGAGCAAGCATTGAGCTGGCTAGAGAAGTGGGACGCCGGCAACAGTCCGCCGAAGGGAACTGAGAGACTACGGCAGATCCTTTCGAGTGCCCATGCCTACGGGAAACACACTTATGGCTGCGGCCTGGTGTCCTCTCGACCTCTGCGAGTACGCAGCAAGGTCTTCTCCATGAAAGTGGAGGTGACTCTCTAATGGATACAACATGGAACGTCGTACTGAAGATGCCCGTTGAGGCCAAAGGTTGGCGTGTTACGGCACTCGTCTACAGTCCCGAGGACGAGCTGATTGCCACCGACGAGGGCAACTTGATGTCGCTCACGGGCCGCAAGAAGCTGACTGCCCGACTCGCCGACCAACTGAAGGTCGATGAGGACAAGCTTGAGAAATTTGCCGCCGAAATCGACAAGGTTTGGCTAGAATTTTACTCGCAATATCAGCAAAGCCTGGCCGCGGGGCCGGCCCAGCAGAGCGCAGCCGAGCTGCTCGAAGGTATGCCTGTAGAGACCCGGCTGGATGCTGAGGCAATGTTACAGGACCCGCGGCTGATGCATCTGGTTCGCAACGACTTGCAAAGTCTCGGTATCGCGGGTGAGACTGGGCTATCCCTAACCCTCTACCTGGTGGGCATTTCCCGGCAACTCGGCAAACCATTGAATGCCCGAGTTCATGGACCGACATCGTCGGGTAAGAGTTTCGTGGTCGAAACGGTTTGCGATTGCTTCCCGCCGGAGACACTCATCCGAGCGACCCAGATCACAGCGCAAGCGTTCTTCCATATGGAACCCGGTTCACTGAAGCACCGGCTGATCGTGGCAGGCGAGCGCTCACGCCAAGAGGACGACGAGACCGCGGAGAAGACTCGAGCGCTCCGAGAGCTGCAAGCAAGCGGAAGACTGTCCAAGTTGATCGCGTTGAAAGGACCAGGTGGCCAGATCGTCACCAAACATATCGAGCAAGAAGGCCCGATTGCTTTCGTCGAAACGACGTCGTTGACCAAGGTGTTCGGCGAAGATGCGAATCGTTGCTTGACTCTCTTCACGGATGAACGGCCCGAGCAGACTAAGACTATCATCCGGACCTTGGCAGCGCGCTACCAGGGTATCGTGGTCTCACGCGAGACGGACAAGATCTTGCAGCGCCACCACGCGCTCCAGCGTCTGCTGGAACCGCTTCCCGTCATCATTCCGTATGCGGAACGGTTAGGCGAATTGCTGGACCACAACCGTGTGGAGATGAGACGCGGGTTTCCTCAGGTCATGAGTATGGTGCAGACCATCGCCCTCTTGCACCAATGGCAACGCGAACGTGACAGCGAAGGCCGACTCGTCGCCGTGCCGGAAGATTATGGCCTGGCGCGGGACCTGCTCTTGCAGCCGATGATGCGTCTGCTCGGCAAGGGCCTGTCCGAGCCTGCGACAAGGTTCCGGCAGCGACTATCCACCTGGGCAACCATGCCATTCAGCACCACCGCGGCGGTAAAGAAAGACGGCTACACCAAGGACACCATTCGCGCGTGGCTCGTGGAACTACTCGACGCTGGCATGGTCAAGATCGTCTCGGAGTCCAAGGGCCGTACTCCGACGGTCTGGGAAATCACCCAAGACACTCCAGCAGGTGACAGAAACGTTCTGCCCACCCTGGAAAAAGTGTGTACCCTTGATTCCGAGTCGTCACATCGTCACAACACTTAACCCATTGGCCCATAAGGACTTTTGCGACGATATGGCCAATTCGTCGAAATTCGTCACATCGTCACAAAAGAGGTTTCCAGCCCCGGCTCGTCGTCGGGGCCAGCCGGGCGATTCATGCGGAGGAGAGTGATGCCAGAAGGTCCTGTCCGTGAGTTCCTGGTCCGCGTCCGTGCCAAGCCGGATCCTGTCCCCGCGGCGGTCAGGCTCAGACGCTGGCTCAAACTCGGACTGCGCGGCTTCGGGATGCGGGCCGTCGCGGTCGAGAAGCTGCCAGCCGGCCCGGAAGCCACCGAGGCGGCGACGGACTCGGCTCCGCACGGCCTGGGCGAGGCGTGAGGCATTCCGCGAGCGGTGACGTGGTGGAAGCGGCCCCACGAGGCAGTTCGCGAGGCCAATCGGGACGAGCAGGACTTGTTCCAAGGCTCGGACGGGTGAGACCCCGTTGCACCTGGACGGCCGCAGCGGTTAGCCTAGAGCCATGATGAACCCAGGAGGTGCGAGATGAGTGCGAACGAGCAGAATGATTCCAAGACGCTGGTGTACCGTCGGGGAGACGTGTGCAAGCTTCTCGATGTTTCCCCGAGCACGCTAAACCGTCTAGTCGATGCGGGCAAACTACCGGCGCCAGTTATCAGTTCCGGCCGTGTCCGGCGCTGGTCGAGGGACTCGATCGAGCAAGTCGTTTTCGGTCCGCCTGTGGGCCGCGAGTGAAGAGAGGTGCCCCGCGGCCCGTGCCACCGGGACCGCGGAGCTGGTTCGGAGGAGGAGAGGACGATGATAGCGTTCCCTGAAACCGACAGCAAGGAAAAGCTGCCCGCCTCAAAGGAAGATCCCTGGAGTCCAGTCCTTGCAACCTTCTGGACTCGGGTGGCTCGGCGCTTCGACGACCCGTGTTTGCGGCCGGTCGTCAATGAGGTCAGTAGCCTGCTGCTTGAATGCGTCCTGGACGAGCGCCGGCGTCGGAACAGTTGTTGAACGTGGTGATCTGGTCCGTCGGCTTGCGGGGGCGGGGTTCTCTCTGCCCGCTCCCGCACATACAACATTAAGAGGAGTTTCTATGTCCGGTTTAGACTCGCGAGGCATATGCGAGAAATACGCGAAGGAACATCGCGACCGAGCTATCCAACGCTATTATGAACGTCCGGTCCGGCAATGGGAAAACGAGGAGTTGGCCCGACGGTCCGGCACCTCTTCCGCCATCAGGAACGAGATATTGAAGATGGTCGAGGGCAGCAAGGACGGCGTGTCCATCACGGCACTGGCCAAGATTCGCGGCAGCGGCTACCGCGACACTTGCTTAACCTTGAATTCGTTCAAGCAGTGCTTGCTGGCCCTGCACCTGGACCCCCTCGTGGCGGATGCTGTCGAGGACCTGCTGCGTAACAAGCAGGTCGAGCTGGTGTCCATGGCGCGCAATGCCGACGACGAGCCCTATGAACAAGCCGTCAAGGAAGCGACCGGCGGCAAGTATTTCTATTCACCATTCAAACTCGTGCGTTCCCACCTGCGACCGCGGAGCCGGTCTGACGGCCACGCGGTGGTCTCAAGCTTCCGGCACATCACTCCTGGCGGTTCCCCGGTGCGACGATGAAGGAGGATTCGATGAAGACGGATGTATGGAGCATCGGAGACCTGCTCCCCGATGGCCTCAACCATGGCGGCCGGGCCGTCCCCGAGATGCTCGATGAGAGTTCGTCCGTGGCCATTCCGACGGGACTGAATCTGCGTTTCTCCCGCTATGGTTTTGAGAAGCTGCCTCACGAGCAGCTCGCCGCCATCGACGGACGGCTTCGCTCCGCATTGCTTTCGCGCCTGCAAACGGCCGCGCCGGTCGTGCAGACCCGCAAGCTGAACGACGCTATCGTCGGAGTCGTCGCGGAAATTGGTCAGGTCGATGAAAAGTTGGCCGAGCAGGAGCGCCAGCTTGATCAAGCCTTGGCGACCGGCGAAGAGCCTGGACGCATCGAAACCAATCTTGCCAAGCTGAATACCCACCGGGAAGCCCTGGTGAACCGCGCCGGGCGACTCAAGGCGCAATTAGCCGAACCCGGTCAACGACAGCTGGAATTGCTTCGGCAAAACCACGCGGCGAATCTTGATGTCGTCCAAGCCGAGAAAGTGTTGAATGAACTCGCATTTCGGCTGAAAAATGTGGAAAATAACCTGGAGCTGGAGGAAAAACACGCTCGTCTCACGGGAGCCCACCGCGAAACGGTGATCGAGGAGCTGGACGAACAACGCACGAAATTGCTGGCAATGACCGCGAAGCGCGAAGCGGCGCTCGCGGAGCTGAAGGGCCGCGTCAAGACTCTGGCCGCGCAGCTGGAAGGTGCCGATGGACCAACCACGGTCACGCTCGATGTGCTTCGAGCCGTCACGGTCGAAATGCACCAGGAGCTGGAAACACAGCGACAGGCCGCTCTGGACGAACTCGCTGCACTCGCGGGTCCGGCGCTGGACAGTCTGGCCAAGACGCTGATCTCGCTGGACCGCCTTGCCCTCGCGAAAAAACGCTTGCTGTTCGGCGCCAACCCGCGCGAACAGGCCGAGAACCTCTTGCGGCAGCTGGGCCTGGTGGCCGACCCGCCTGAGCTTCCGACATCCGCGGCGGAGTTGGCTGAAGCGTAGCCGTTCCGTTCCGGGCCGCCGGTCGAGCTCTTCTCCGGCCGGCGGCCTCCTTTGGAGACAATCATGGTCCATTACCACGCGGAAGCTCCCAAACTCAAAGTCCATGCCGATGGCTCCGTCTCCCTGCACTGGCCCCCTCCGCCTGCTGCCTGGATCAAGAAGGTTGCGAAGGACGCGGAGCTGTTGCTCGCAGATTACGAAACGCCAGAGCGAACTCGGGCCGCGCTCGAGCAGAAGCGGGATATGTGCTTGGCCGTACTCGGGAGCCGAGCGAGCAGTGAGATTCTTGCCGCGGTCGAAGCCGGGATTGCCTTGCGAAGTATCGGGTGATGCCTCGGCGGTGCTCCATCCGCCGGGGGAGTGCGTGGCCAGCGGCGGGCTTGATGTCGGCTCGCCGCTGGCTTTGAATCGGGTGAGAACTTCGGCCTGCTCCATTGGCCGAGGTGTTTGGGGCCGGCGGTAGGTTTGTCCTGCCTGCCGCCGGTTTTTCTGGACAGGGTGCGTGGCCCAAAATGGCCCAAAATGGCACACAAGTTGAAGGCGATGAAGCACTCATCGCAGCCCTGGCGGCGGGTTGTCTCCGGCTCTTCGGCC
>JBGQLF010000395.1:0-8033 GCA_041499985.1 Gemmataceae bacterium | reverse complement strand
TGTTGGCCCACTCCCACCAGGCGGGCAGATGGCGATTCTCCGGCTTTGTCTGCCACAGCGCCGCCCGCTCGGCCAGGCGCAGCTCGGCTCGGCCACGCACCGTCTCGCGTTGTTTGCGCGTCAGCCATTGCCGCAGCGCCGGCACCAGATAATCATGGGTGAGCTGATAATAGGGCCCCTCGGCGACGGCCTGGGGTCGCTCCTCCACATCCGCCTGAACCCCTTCTGGGTCCGTGGGCGTGATCAATCGGAGTTCCGCATCCAAGATGCGCAGCAGATCGTCGAACTCCTTGGGCCGGGGGGCATAGCCGGAGACGGTCAGCAGCTCCGCATAGGAACGCATATGGCCCTTGATGTCGGTTCCCTGTTCCGGTAGTAACGCCTGGAGGACCGCGCGGGCTGCCTTCTGCCGCAGCCGGTGCTCGGGAGATGCCGTCGCTGCCGCGAACCTTTCCTCCAAAAAGGTGACTCCGACGCCCTCGGTGCCGCCGACATCCTTCAGCGTAGCGGGGTTCCAGGACTTGCCTTTGACCATCTCCGCGAACAAGCTCAGCCGCACCGAGATGATCTTGCCTTCTTGCGCCAACCCCGCCACGGCCTGCTCGAGAAACCGCTCCTGCTCCACATGGATCGGGACCCGCTCGTCCGGCAGGCGCCCATAGGCCCGGCCGAACAGGGCCAGGACTTTGCGGGCGTGCAAGGGATCAAACAGATCGACCAGGGCCGTGTTGCGTGCTTCCTCCAGGCGGATTTCCAGGGCGCGGAAGAAGCGACTGACCGCCAACCAGAAATCATCGCGCACCAGCACCAGGCACTGCACTTGTCGGCCGTCGCAGTGCCGCAAGGCTTCCACCAACTCCGAATGCGGCTGATCGCGCTGGGCGTGTAGCCATTGCTCGAACTGGTCGAGCACCAGGAGGACCTTCTTGCCGGGTGGTAAGCCAACACCGCGGCGAAGATGCGCGAGCGTTTCCACAAGGCGGAGGTGCGTGGGCAGTCCGGGGCAACGCTTTCGGAGGCCCTTCAAGAGGCGGAGTTCCGTCTCCTCGGGCGTGGCTTCGAGGTACACCACGACGACATGATCGGCCAAACGTGGTAGCAAACCAGCCTTGACCAGCGACGACTTGCCACAACCACTCGGCCCGTACAGCAGCCCCACGCTGAAGGTGCGCTCGGCATCGGTCTCCTCGAGGCGCGTCTTCCAGAAGCGAATGCTCTCGGGCAGGCCATCGCGATCGCACGGGCCGGGCAGCAGTTCGAGGAAGAAGTCGGCATCCTCGGCCTCGAACGAACGCAAGCCCTTCGGCACCACTTTGGCAGGCCGCGACTCCCCTTCCGAACGCATCTGCGACTGGGTAGGAGCCGAAGCAGGTTCCGGCGCCGCCCCCCGATCGGTCCCCCCGAGAGGCGGGGGTGTCTTAGCAGCTTGCCAGTGGCGCAAGTCGTCAGCCAGGTCCAGGGCAGTGCTGTAGCGATCCGCGACCCGCTTGGACAGCGCCTTCAGGCAGATGCGGTCCAGCTCCTTGGGGATCGTGTCATCCAGCTGTCGGGGTGGGCGGGGTTCCACGGTGAGGATTTGCTCACGGACTGCGCTGAGGTCTTTGCCTCGGAAGGGCTTCTGTCCCGTCAGCAGCTCATAGAAGACGACCCCCAGACTATAGACATCCGTACGGGCATCGACACGGTGCCCCTCGCCCCGCGCTTGTTCGGGACTCATGTACTCCGGCGTGCCGGCACAGGTCGGCCCCGTGCCGAAATCCTCCTCGCGCAGAGCCAGGCCAAAGTCCGCCACGGTGGGATGGCCGGCACGATCGAGCAGGATGTTGGCCGGCTTGATGTCGCGGTGGACCAGGCTGCGTTGATGCGCGTGGTGCAAGGCCTCGGCCACCCAGGCCACAAGGCGCACCGACTCGGCCAGTGCCGGTCGGGCCTGCTGGAGCCGGGTCTTCAGGTCGCTGCCGTCGACGAACTTCGAGACCAGGTAACACAGGCCGTCGGCGGTACGGCCCACATCGTAGACGGGCACGATGCCGGGATGATCCAGGCCGGCCAAGATCCGCGCTTCGGCCAAATACGCTTCGGCATCTGCCGCCGCAACGAGGCGCTGCCGGTGCGGGACCTTGATGGCGACTTCGCGCTGGAGGTCCGCGTCGAAGCCCTTGTAGACGGTCCCGAAGCCGCCCGCTCCCAAGGGCGCCGTAATCTGGTAGCGACCCAGACAAGTGGGGATGTCGACTGCCGCCCCGCTAGCCTGTTCCGGACCCGTCTCCGGGGAGGAGCGCGCGGAAGGCGCCTTCTCCAGATCCATCGGGGAAGGCGACAACGGATCATTCCGCGTCGGCTGGGTATTGTTCATGACCTGGTCTCTCCAGTCGGTACAGAAGGTCACTCTATTCCTTCTGCACTAGCTGAGCAACGAGGAAACAATTCGGGAAGGGAGAAGAGTCTGGCAAGACTTTCGGGCCGATTGTTCGTGCCGACGTCGTCGATTCACTCAACGGAGATGACTTCCACCCAAATGATGTGCAGCAGGCTCAGGATGGCTTCATGATTCTTCTCCCTCGGCATCAGGACTTGCACCGTGGAGCGGGTCACGAGGGTCAGCTCGGGATCCACAATGTCGAAGGTCCTCCCGCCGGTTAGATGGAGGCGGAGTAGCGGGCAAGGACTTCGCCTGAGGAGGTTCCGTAGGTCTTCCGAACGCATGCTGAAGCGATCCTCACGGAGCCGAAGGTGGAGGGACCAGGAGCAACTCGGTTTGTGCGATCTCATCCAACCGGGCATACTCGGTGTGATCGCACATCGGATCGGGTCCCGTCTGCTCTGGGATGCCGATAAGGATGTACGACTCGGCGAGGAGGTTCATCCTCGGGTATCGGATCTCATACGCTCGCCCATCGTGGAGAACGACCCGAAAGGGCTGAAACGGCCGTTGCCGTAAGAGACGCTGAAGTGCCTCGCGATTCATGGAGGGCCTCCGAGGAATGTACCTGCGACTTGCCTACTATACCGCGGTCGGGCCGGGGCGGTCAACCAGGGTGAGGAATGGGGGCACCGGCGCAAGGAGAACTCCACTGGCTGTGGCTGATTTCCGGGTGGTAGTCGAGCGCGCTTCCTCACTATAATTCGGGTGGTGTTCTGCACAACCGCGTTCGGAGAGAAGACTTCTTCATTGGGTTTCGTTGCCATTCTCAGGAGACGTCCATGAGCAGCCTGATCCGCGAGCTAGGCCGCGGTCCCACCATCGCGGGGAGCCGCATCACGGTCTACGACGTCCTCTACGAAACCCAATACGGCCTGGAGCCCGCCGCGATCGCCGAGCTCTTTCAGCTGACGCTCGAACAGGTTCAAGCGGCGCTCCAGTACATCGACGAGCACAAGGAGCAAGTCTGGGCGGATTATCGCCAGATCATGGAGCGCCACGCCCGCGGGAACCCGCCGGAGACTCAAGCCAAGGTGGACGCCACGCACGCGAAGTACGCGCCGCTCTGGGCGGAGCTCCGCCGTCGCTGGCAGGCCAGGGAGAACGGCGATGCCGGCACTGCTGGCGGACGTTAACATCCAAGGCCACGTCCTGATCCTCCGTCTCCTCTTGGAGAGCGACTACTGGAGAGAAATCTGGAGATCCCTCGCCATGCCCATTTACACGTTTACCGATATCGGATTGTCCGCCGATGCGTCCGATCAGCTTATTTGGCAGACCTGCCAGGAACGGGAGCTT
Source organism: Gemmataceae bacterium (assembly GCA_041499985.1). Taxonomy (GTDB): domain Bacteria; phylum Planctomycetota; class Planctomycetia; order Gemmatales; family Gemmataceae; genus JBGQLF01. The sequence continues at coordinate 4,312 of JBGQLF010000395.1, read as the reverse complement.
CTGCTGCTCACCGCCAACCGCAATCGGGAAGCCCCGGACTCCCTCGAAGCCGCCCTCCAGGCCGGCAACCGCCCCGACAGTTGGCCGATCTTCACGTTGGCCGATGCCGAGCACGTCCGCCAGAGCAAGTCTTACGCGGAGCGCGTCGTGGAACGCTTGTTAGAATACCTCCTGGACATCCAAAACTTCCGCGGCACCGGGCGACTGTACCTCCCGTGAGATGGACCGGGCACGGACAAGCTACTCTTCTTCCTCACTCCGCTCGCGCCAGTCCGCCAGGATGCGCTCGACCTGTTCGACATCCTCATCGCTGACACCCTCGCGCCGGCGGTAGCGGCGCCGCAGACTGTCGAGAACGTGCTCCCACATGGCTCGTGTCGGCTGCAACCCGCGCGTCCAGGGTCCACGGCGTTGGAGCTTCCAGCGGAAGCGCCACTCGCCGGCGAATTTCTCGGCGCAGAGGAAGCGGCGCTCGCCCGTCTCCGGCTCCCGGTCGGTCCACTTAATCTCGATGGTCATCGTTTCGCTTTGGCCGTTTTTTTACCACTCCGTGCCGAGGCTTTTGTGAAGCATCCGCCTGACTACCCCTGGGCGGATCGTCCGAGGGCTGGCTCGTCTGGCCACGGAGTTGCTCCAGGAACGCTTGCAAATCGGGGGGCAGCGGCATGGACCAATGGAGCGCTTCCCCCGTAATGGGATGCAGAAAGCCTAGCTCGACGGCGTGCAGCGCCAGCCGGGGTGCCCCGCTCACGTCAGGCTGGGGCGGTTCACCGAGTTTGCGTTGATACACCTTCTCGCCGCACACCGGATGACCGAGCTCGGCCAGATGAATGCGAATCTGGTGCGTCCGTCCCGTCTCCAGTCGGCAGGCCAGGAGCGTGTAGTCGCCCAGTCGTTCCACCACCTCCACGTGCGTGACCGCTAGTCGGCCCTGCCCCTCCAGCGTGGTGCTACCGCGCCGACCATCGCCTCGATCTCGCAACAGATTCGTGGCGATCCGCTGCGGCATGACATAGCCCGGCACCAGCGCCAGGTAGCGACGCATGACGGTATGGGCATGGAACTGCCGGCCCAGCCCGCGCTCGGCCGGCACCGTCCGGGCAAAGGCGACCAGGCCGCTCGTCGCCTTGTCCAGTCGGTGTACTATGCGTAGCCGCGGCAGAGGCCCCTTCAGAATACGGCCCTCGCGGATGGTCAGGAGCGGCGGCACCAGGTCTTCCAGCGTTGGGCTGAGGTTCTTGCGGCGTTCGGGCCAAGCGCGTTCCGCGGGATGGCGCACCGTCGACAGACCGGCCGGCTTCTCCACGATCACGAGATGGTCATCGAGATGGCGGATCGTGATCTCCTCCTGCGGGCGCGGCTTGGCCAGCGGTCGCGCCAGCAGTTCCACGACCTCTCCTGCGTGCAGCCGGCGGGCCGGATCCAGGCACAGATCCCCGCCGATACGGACACGGCGTGTCTCGATGACGCGGCGCACCTGGTTCCAGGAGTGCCCCGGCAGATGGCTACGCAGAAGAGCGGCCAGCGTCGCTCCGGCCTGCTCAGCAGTGATGGCGAAGGTTTCGGCAGACATGGACTTCAAGACCCTGGCTTGATGGCCCTCACCGACGGCTTCTTTCTGGGGCGCCGCTGCGCCGTTTTGCGACCGGGTCGATAGCCTTTGGCGGGAACCGAGCCCGGAATGGTATGAACGTAGTCGCCGCGAAACGCTTGGTTGGCGTGCTCTCGGCGCTTCTTCAGAGCTTCCTTGGGCGGCTCGGCGGGAATCAGCGCGTCGCAGCCGGAACCGATCAGGTCGTGTCGACCCGCTTCCTGGAGCGCCTGGCGCACCTCGAAGTAGTTCTCGGGCTTGAAAAACTGCATCAGGGCGCGCTGGAGCTTGCGATCCTGAAGAGTGCGGGCGATGTAGACCTCTTGCTTGGTAAAGGGATCGATGCCGGTGTAGTACATGCAGGTGGCAATATCGAACGGTGCCGGGATGAAATCTTGCACCTGGTCCGGCCGATAACCGTTGCGCTTCAGGAACAGCGCCAGGTCGATCATCGCATGCAGGTCCGAGCCGGGATGGCTGGCGATGAAGTAGGGCACGAGCTGCTGCTGTGGCTTGCCCGCTGCCTGCGAGGCTTCTTGGAATTTAGCAGTGAAGTCCTCGAAATTATCGTTGACTGGCTTTTTCATCAATCCCAGCACAGTCGGATCGGTGTGCTCCGGGGCTACCTTGAGACGGCCCCCGACATGGTGTGCCGCCAACTCGCGCATGTAGGTGGGTGACAACTGCGCCAGGTCCATGCGAATGCCGCTCGCAACCAGCACCTTGCGGATGCCCGGTTCGGTCCGCGCTCGCCGCATCAGCTCGAGGAGTGGGCCGTGGTCGGTGCCGAGCAGTTTGCAGATAGTCGGGTGCACGCAGGAGAGCCGTTTGCACTTGGCTTCGACCTCCGGCCGGGTGCAGCGCATCTGGTACATGTTCGCGGTCGGGCCGCCGATGTCGCTGATGACGCCGGAAAACTCGGGATCGGCCGCCATCTTGCGAACTTCCTTGAGCACCGAGGCCTCGGAGCGCGACTGGATGATGCGGCCCTGGTGCGCCGTGATCGAGCAGAACGTGCAGCCGCCGAAGCAGCCACGCATCAGGGTGACCGAATCCTTGATCATCTCGTAGGCGGGGATCGGCTCCCGGTACGAGGGGTGCGCCCGGCGCGTATAAGGCAGATCGTAAATGCGATCCATGTCGGCCTGCGCAATCGGCAGCGCCGGCGGATTCACGACGACGACTTGCCGGTCGTGGTATTGGACCAGGGTCTGGGCGTTGAAGGGGTTGGTGTTGATGTGGATGAGGCGCGTCGCTTCGGCGAAGGTTGGTTTGTCCGCCCTGACCGCCTCGTAGCTGGGCACGACCACTATGCCGCCGTCGCTCGCCTCGGCGTGGGGCAGCGTGGCACGCAGCTGCTCGGCGGGCGGGGTTTCGCGGGCGCCGAGCACGTAGGCGATGCCGCGCATCGTGCGCAGGTCGCGCACGGTTTGCCCCGCGGCCAGGCGCTGGGCAATCTCCACAATCGCCTTCTCGCCCATGCCGTAGACCAGAAGGTCAGCCTTGGCGTCGAGCAGAATCGATCGGCGAACGGTGTCGCTCCAGTAATCGTAGTGTGCCAGCCGTCGCAGCGACGCCTCGACCCCGCCGGCGATGATTGGCACACCGCCAAAGGCTTCGCGGGCCCGATGGCAATAGGGCAAGGTGGCGCGGTCCGGGCGCAGACCGATGTGTCCCCCGGGGGAGTACGCATCATCGTTGCGGACCTTGCGATTGGCGGTGTAGTGATTGATGAGCGAATCCATGTTCCCGGCGCTGATGCCGAAGAACAGGCGTGGCCGACGGAACTGGCGCCACGGTTCACACGAGTGCCAGTCCGGCTGACTCAAGATGGCGACCCGAAAGCCGGCCGCCTCCAACACCCGGCCGAGGATGGCCATGGCGAAGCTGGGATGATCGACATAGGCATCGCCTGTAACCAGGACCACGTCCACCCAGTCCCAGCCCCGCGCCGCCATCTCGGCAGGCGTCAGCGGGAGCGGCGGCGCAGCGTAGGTCTCATTCCACAGCGGCAGAGATAGCCGAGTGGTTGAAGACGCCGTCTTGGCGGCAGCAGGTGCGCTCATGAGGGTCCCAGGTCGTGTCCCGATGCGTAACCGGTGCGATCCGTATCCAAGCCATTATATGGGCCGGCACGGCGGAGTGCGGCGCGGCTTTCTGGAAAAGCTTGGCAGCCGGGGTAACTTGCCGCTAGGATGAGCAGCGATCCATGCCTGTGGGCTGCGTGGGGCGCCCTTGCCTGCGCCCCACCGGGGCATGGTATGATACGCCGACGTGCCCGGACCCACTTGTTTCCCCTATCCTCGCTCAAGGAGGACTGTTATGGCCAAGAAAACGTCGTGCCCCATCAGCCGCGCGGATTTCCGTGGCAAGGCCAAGCCGCTGATCGTGACCATCAACAACGTGCCACTCCAGGCTGAGGTCAAGGAGTTCTCGACGGGCTCGCTCGGCTGGTATCTCAATGGCAAAACCACCGTTGATGTCGGCGGCACTCCGGTCTCCGTGCAGATCGGCCTGAACCTGACCATCGTCGGTAGCAAGGAACTGCCACAGGACGGCAATCCAAGCGCCGCCCCAGCGAGTGGATCGACGGAAGAAGTCGCCTGAGTCATCGTGCCCGCGCAGCCGCCGTCTGAGAGCGGCCGAGTGGCGCAACCTTTTCTTGCCGAGTGGGAGGGCTGGAATCCCGTGCGTGACCCGTCGCTGCTGTGGAGAGGGCTG
>JBGQLF010000394.1:0-8033 GCA_041499985.1 Gemmataceae bacterium | reverse complement strand
CTTGGCGCACGGACACCCACCATGCTTCACATTCGTCCCTTGACCCTTGCGGACCTGCCGGTGGGCATGCGACTGAAGCAGCAGGCCGGCTGGAACCAGACCGAAGCCGATTGGCAGCGGTTCCTGGCCCTGGAACCGGAAGGCTGCTTCCTCGCCGAGCGGGACGGCCTCTCGGTGGGCACGACGACCACGTGCCTCTTCGGTCCGGTGGCCTGGATCGCAATGGTCCTGGTTGATGCGGCGGTGCGTGGCCAGGGGATTGGCAGAGCACTCATGCAGCACGCCCTGGCTTATCTCGACCAACAAGGCGTGCGAAGTGTGCGGCTAGACGCCACGCCGCTGGGACAGCCACTCTACGAGAAACTCGGCTTCTCTGTGGAGTATCCCTTGGCACGCTACGCAGGCACGCTCCTGCCAGCCGATCCGGTGTTGGATGTGGCGACCGCTCAGCCCGAACAGTTCGACCGCTTGCTCCAGCTCGATCGAGCGGTCACCGGCACGGACCGGCGTAAACTGCTACTCCGCTTGTTTGCCGAACGACCCGAAGCGTTGCGGGTAGTCGAGCGCACAGGTAGTGTCCTGGGGTTCGTGACCGTCCGTTCAGGGACACGAGCACTGCAAATTGGCCCCTGTCTGGCGACGCCCGAGGCCGGGCCCTTGCTGCTCGCTGACGCCTGGCACCGCTACGCAGGACAGTCTGTGTTTGTCGATATCCCTCTGGGCAACATGACCGCCGGGGCCTTGGCCCAGGCCCAAGGGCTGACCGTGCAACGCCCCTTGATCCGCATGTGCCGCGGTTTGGCCGTGACGGAACGCTCTACCGAGCTGTGGGCCAGTTCGGGCCCTGAGAAGGGCTGAAAGGAAAAACGATGCGATCGACCGCTGCCACCGCTTCTCCGACTTCCATTCCCAACGTGGAGGCTCTCGACGACCTGCTCAGCGAGCCGACCGCAGGCGTCGTGGACACGCTGGGCCGCCTCGAAGGCGATCTGATCCTGCTCGGCGTCGCCGGCAAGATGGGACCAACCCTGGCCCGCATGGCCAAGCGGGCGTCGGAGGCTGCGGGCGTCCGCCGGCGGATCCTCGGCGTGGCGCGCTTTTCCAATGCCAGCCACGAAGCGGAGCTGCGCGCTCACGGCATCGAGACGATCCGCTGCGACCTCCTTGATCCGGTGCAGCTCGCCGCCTTGCCTGAGGTGGCCAATGTCGTCTACATGACAGGGATGAAATTCGGCTCGACCGGCCAGGAAGCGTTGACCTGGGCCATGAACTGCTACCTGCCCGGCATGGTCAGCCAGAAGTTTCGCCGCAGCCGGATCGTCGCCTTTTCGACCGGGAATGTCTATGGCTTGACCCCGGTGCACCTGGGTGGTTCGCGGGAAAGCGATCCGCTCTGCCCTGTCGGCGAGTATGCCCTCAGCTGTCTCGGCCGCGAACGGATCTTCGAGCATTTCAGCCGTGCACTGAACATCCCGATAACGCTGTTGCGGTTGAACTACGCCACGGAGATGCGCTATGGCGTCCTCGTGGATCTGGCGCAGCGGATCCAGGCGGGCCAAACGATCGACCTGAGCATGGGGCATCTGAATGCGATCTGGCAAGCCGACGCCAACGCCATGGCGTTGCAAGCGTTGGACCACGTTTCCAGTCCGCCGTTTGTGGTCAACCTGGCTGGACCGGAGCTGTTGAGCGTGCGACGCGTGAGTGAGCAGTTCGGCCAACTACTGAACAAGACGGTGACATTTCGCGGCAGCGAGTTGCCCGATGCCCTGCTGAACAACGGTCAACTGGGCCATCGGCTGTTTGGCTATCCGCGCGTCGGGGTGGAGCAGATGGTGGGCTGGATCGCCGACTGGGTGAGTCGCGGCGGGGCGAGCCTGGGCAAACCGACGCACTTCGAGGTGCGCGATGGGAGATTTTGAAGGTGCGGATCAGGATGCTGGTGACGGGGCAGGGGCGCTGCCCGTGGGCGGGCGAAAGAAAGCGGCGACCAGACAGCGAAATCCAGGCAAAACGTCCTCACCGGTGATTTCATCCTGCTCGCGATACATGCTCACCGACCCATCTGCGCGATAGACCACCACGCTGCACGTTTTTGGAATCACGACCCAGACGAGACGCACCCCTGCCTTGAGGTACTCATCCACCTTCCGAGCAATGTCATAGGCGAGGTCATTCGGCGAAAGGACTTCGACGGCCAAATCCGGCGGCAGGGGCACATGGCCTTCTTGGGTCGCCTGTTCCTGCGTCAGCCGATTCAGCGAAAGGAACGAAACATCCGGCTTGCGGACCTTGTTCGGGGCATCGGGAAAACATTGGTAGCTCGTTCCCTCCGGCAAGACCCAGCCATGAGGCTGATCTTCACAGCAGTTGGCGATGATTCGGTGAATTCTTCCGGCGACAAAGCTGGACCAGAGGCTCATGTTTCGCTCCACGAGTTGGCCATCCACTAGCTCATAACGGTCGCCGTCCGGCATGGTCAACAAGTCTTCTGGGGTGTAGTCAGTTTTGGTCGCTACTGTGCTCATCGACGAGTTCTCCAGGGGAGCAGGAAACGCGCGCTCAGGAAACAGTACGATACTATACCCCGTTGGCGCCCCCTTTGTCAGCCCGATGCTTGGGGCGCCCCTAATGACTCCTTGGAATCGATCAGCCCAGCTCGCTCAACCACTGACTGAGCTGGCCCAGGTCTGTCGTCTCAGGCAAGCGCTCGAGAATATCGGCGCGCCCAACCTGGCGGGCTCGCTCCTCGACCCGACGGCGGAAGAAATCGCGCAGCTGGTTCAATTGGGCTTCTTGCTGCTGGAGCTGCTCGTCCTTGGATTTCAGCTCGGCCATCTGGCCCTCCAGCTGGCGGATGCGTTGTGCTTGTTGCCGGATCTGTTGGGCTTGCCTTTCCATACGTTCTACCAATTCCGCTGGCTGCTCCAATAATTGGCCCCGATACCAGTACCGGACCCACCCTTCCAGAATCCCGATATCCACATCCAATTCCGGGATGGCATAGCGCCCCTCCGCATCGGGATGCAACCGTTCGTAGCGTTCTCCTGTCTGATGGTACACCCGCAAGTCCTGGCGTTCCGGATGAAAGAGCAGGTAGTACGGGATCTTCAGCTCTTGCTCGTATTTCCGATAACTGTCTTCATAGTCCTTGCGGGCACTGCCCGCCGAGGTGTATTCCCATACGACCAGTGGCAGCACGGGCTCCAACTCGATGTTGTAGCTGGTGAGCGCCTCGGCCGGCTGGTCGCTCACGATCACCATGTTGTCCGGCACCACTTGCCGGAGCTGTCCCTGGAACACATACTGCACCAGCAGCTCGTTGAACGATTGCACGTCGCGCCGGTAGTGCTTCAGCACGGCCATGCTCTCGACGGTAATCTCCCGCTGCGTAGCCTGGGGTATCGCTTCCATGAAATGCTCCAGGGGAAGGCTTTTCAGGTACGCCTCGGCTGCCCGGTCGTAGTCCAGGGCGGTCCACGGCCCAGTGACAGGATGAGACACGGCCGTCCTCCTCGGACGAAAGTTTAGTTCCACACCGATCTAACAATCCCGAACGTCTGTGGCGATGGTATCATGTCGATCCTTGGGCATGTTACCGTGGGTAGCACGAGGTAGCTACCCAAGTTGGAGGCAGCCGGTGCGGGAGAAATATCTGTTTTTCCTGTCCGGGAATCGGCCCGCAGCGCAATTAAGTTCGTATGGCCTCTGTCATGACCGGCGATTCGAGCGAAACCAGCCGACTGGCGCACCAGGCGGCCGACGGCGATCAAACGGCCTGGGCGGACTTGCTGGCCCAGCACCAGGGACGTCTGCGCCGCATGATCGCCCTGCGCCTGGATCGGCGGCTCCAGGGACGCATTGATGCCGCCGATGTGCTCCAGGAAGCGTATTTGGAAGCCTTCGCTCACCTTGGCGAGTACGTGCGCAATCCCACGATGCCGTTCTTTCTGTGGCTGCGCTCCATCGCCGGTCATAAGCTGTTGGAGCTACACCGCCAGCACCTGGGCACGCAGATGCGCGACGCCAACCGCGAGGTTTCGCTGTACCGCGGCAGTCTGCCCGAGACCAGCTCCGCCGCCCTGGCCGCCCAGCTCCTGGGCCACGACACTCGCCCCAGCGAAGCCGCCATCCGAGCGGAGAGGAAGATTCGCCTTCAGGAAGCCCTCAACAGCATGGACCCGCTCGACCGTGAAGTGCTTGCCTTGCGCCATTTCGAGCAACTGACGACCGTCGAGACCGCTCAGGTACTCGGCATCAAGGAAGCGGCGGCTGGCAAGCGCTACATCCGGGCGCTGAAACGGCTCAAGGAGATTCTCTTGCACATGCCCGGTGGCATGGGGGAGTTCTGGCCATGAGTAGTCCCAGTTCCGCGCCCGATCCGCTCAATCCGTTGGCGGAAGAGTTTGTGGCCCGCTACCGCCGCGGCGAACGGCCCGCGCTGTCGGAGTACACCGACCGACACCCCGAGCTGGCCAGCCAGATCCGCGAGTTATTCCCTGCCCTCGTGGCCATGGAAGCAATGGGCTCAGTCGATGGCCAGGCCACCGGTCCCGACATCCACCGCAGCACGGATGAGAGTCCTTTGCCCCGGCAACTGGGCGACTACCGCATCCTGCGCGAGGTCGGCCGCGGCGGCATGGGTATCGTCTACGAAGCGGTGCAAGAATCGCTGGGTAGGCACGTGGCGCTGAAAGTCCTCCCCGGGTACGGCCTGGCCAGTCCCACGCACCTGGAGCGTTTCCGCCGCGAGGCCCAGGCCGCGGCCCGGCTACATCACACCAACATTGTGCCGGTCTTCGGCGTCGGCGAGCACCAGAGCGTCCACTACTACGCCATGCAGTTCATCCAGGGCCAAGGCCTCGACCTGGTGCTCCAGGAACTTCAGCGCCTCCGCGGCCAGCCGGTGATACTGCCGACGGGTGGCACCCAGCCCAACGGCCCCGTCAGTTCCAGCGTCGCCCAGGGGCTGCTGACCGGCCGGTTCCAGAACCCGGGAGTGGCGCGGGCGGAAGGCGCTGCCGCAGCGGCACTCGGCTCCGCTCCCAGCCCTGGCAGCCGGCGCGATCCGCCCTCCGAGGCGGGGGTAGCGAGCAGCCATTCGGAGTTGACGTCGCAACCGGAAGCGCAGTACTTCCGCAGCGTGGCCCGCCTCGGCGTGCAGGTAGCCGAGGCGCTGGAGTATGCCCATCGGCAGGGGGTCTTGCATCGCGACATCAAGCCGTCCAACTTGCTGCTCGATACGCAGGGCACGGTCTGGATCACCGACTTCGGCCTGGCCAAGGCAGACGACAGCGAAGCGTTGACCAGTCCGGGCGACATCGTCGGCACGCTGCGCTACCTGGCTCCGGAGCGCTTACAGGGGAAGTCCGACCCGCAAGGCGACGTCTACAGCCTCGGTCTGACGCTGTACGAACTACTGACGCTGCGGCCGGCTTTTGTGGAGAGCAACCGGGCCCGGCTGATCGAGCGGGTCACGCACGAGGAGCCGCTGCGACCGCGCCAGGTTGATCGCCAGATCCCCCGCGATCTGGAGACCATCGTGCTCAAGGCGATAGACAAGGAACCGGGGCGGCGGTATGTCACGGCGAGCGCGCTGGCGGAGGACTTGCGCCGTTTCCTGGCTGATCGACCCATCCAGGCACGGCGGACGTCAGTGGCGGAGCGGCTCTGGCGCTGGTGCCGGCGCAACCCGGCGCTCGCCGGCGCGCTCGCGGCGGTGATCCTGGTGACGCTGGTGGGTTTCGCCGGAGTGCTCGCCCAATGGCAAAAGGCGGACCAAGCCCGGAACGACGCCGAAAAGCAGCGCGACGAAGTGCATGCCCTGAACGAGAAGCTTCGCCGCACCGTGTATGCGGACCACATGAACCTGGCCATGCACGCCTGGGAAGCGGGCGGCCTGGCGCGGGTGCGGGAATGGCTGGCGCTGCACCGGCCCGGGCCGGGTGAGGAGGACCTGCGCGGCTTCGAGTGGTATTACCTGCGCCGGTTGAGCCACGCCAGCGAGCGCATCCTGAAGGGGCACACCGGCCGGGTCTTGGCCGTGGCCTTCAGCCCGGACGGCCGGTACCTGGCCAGTGGCTCGGACGACCGGACGGTGAAGGTGTGGGACATGCGGACCGGTGAGGCGGTCCGCACCCTCGAACACGCCGGCTGGGTGTATGGGGTGGCCTTCCATCCGGACGGGAAGCGGCTGGCCGCAGCGGCGGGAAGCCCGACGGCTCCCGGAGAGGTCCGGGTGTGGGACTGGACGGCCGGCAAAGACCTTTTCACCCGGAAATACCCGGATGGGATGTTCTTCCGCGGCGTGGCCTTCAGCCCGGATGGCGAGCGCCTGGCCGCAGGCGGCATGCGACCCACGGACCTGGCCAGCCCCGGGAAGGTCCTAGTGTGGGACACCGAGACCTACACCCTTCTCCAGGACCTCAAGGGGCATACGGGCGCGGTCCGAAGCGTGGCCTTCAGCGTGGACGGCAAGCGTTTGGTCGGGGGCATCGAACGGCACGGCCCGACGGGGATCCCGGTCGGGGGCGAGGCGCACGTGTGGGACCTCGGAACCGGCCAGACCTTTCGGTCTCTCACGGGCCACCGCAAGCTCGTCTGGGGCGTGGCCTTCAGCACGGACGGCAAGCGCCTGGCCAGCGGTTCCTGGGACCAGACCGTGAAGGTTTGGGACCTGACCAGCAGTCAGGAAGTTTGTACGTGTAAGGGTCACCTCGAGAGCGTCTTGGGCGTGGCCTTCAGCCCGGATGGGAAGCTCCTCGCCAGTACCAGCGCGGACCAGACGGTGAAGCTGTGGGACGCCTGGACCGGGGAATGCCTCCACACCTACAGGAGCCACGCCAACCACGTCCATAGCGTTGCTTTCAGCCCCGACGGCCAAGTTCTTGCCAGCGCCTCGTCGGACCATACCGTGCGGCTGTGGGAGGTAAAAACCGGGACGAACGAGCACGGGGCCCGCACCATTCCGGTACACGACCTTCCCATCCGAGCCGTGGCCCTCAGCCCGGACGGCACGCGATCCGCCACGGTCGCGGAGGACGGGTCAGTTCGGGTCTGGGACGTCGCGACCGGTCGATGCCTTCACTCCCTGCAAGGGCATACGGCAAAGGTCACGAGCGTGGCCTTCAGCCCCGACGGCCGCCGCCTCGTCACCGCAGCCGAGGACTTCACGCTGAAACAGTGGGAGGCGCAGACCGGCCAGGAACTCCTCTCCCTCAAGAGTCACAGCGGGAATGTTAATAGCGTTGCCTTCAGCCCCGACGGCCGCTACCTCGCCAGCGCCTCCTCTGAGGGAGCCGTGCGCGTGTGGGAGGCGGAGACGGGCCGGGAAGTTCGCACTCTCTCCGGACACGGCGTAACGGTGATCGATGTCGCCTTCAGCCCGGATGGCCGGCTCCTGGCCAGCGCGGCCTGGGACCAGAGCGTCAAGCTGTGGGACGTGGCGACCGGCCGGGAGGTCCAAGCCCTCCGAGGTCACGAGGGCAGCGTCCTGAGGGTCGCGTTCCGGCCGGATGGCAAACAGCTCGCGACCAGCGGCAGCGACAACACGATCCGATTGTGGGACCTGGAGACGGGCCAGGAGCTACTCACGCTTGTCGGGCACGTTGCCGCCATCTCGGACCTGGCTTTCAGCCCCGACAGCCGGCGCCTGGCCAGCGCCTCGGGGGACAAGACGGTGAAGCTCTGGGACGTGACGACCGGCCAGGAGACGCTCACCCTCAAAGGCCACACGGGCCGCGTCCTCGGCGTAGGCTTCAGTCGCGACGGCCAGCGCCTCATCAGCGGGTCGGAAGACGGCACGCTGAAGGTCTGGGACGCCACGCCGCTGCCGGAGGATACCGGAATGGACCAGTGAGATCGGCGGCTATAAGGGCAGTTCGTCCAGCGCTTCGAGCCGCAGGACCGATTCGATGCAGGCACGCAGGCGCTCCGGGTCGGTCGTTTCCTGGATGCGCTTCTTCACCCGGGCCGGCAGTTTGCCGAAACGCTGGCGCAGTAACGTCGGCAGGACGCTTTGATAGGCACGGAGG